>JBAUWM010000244.1:0-6308 GCA_049583775.1 Nocardioides sp. | reverse complement strand
CTGCTGCTCGGTGCGCGCGCGCCTGCTGCGGCGTGAGCGGCGCGCGGACGGCGGGTGCCGGGGCAGCCTCGGGCCTTTCGCCTTCCACAACTAGCCGGGCGGTCTTACGGTCGACCGGCTCGCGACGGGCCAAGACCCGGAGGCTGTCGGAGAACCCGTCGATGCTCCGAGAGGCAGCGCTGTCCTCGTGATGCTTGAGTGCCTTGGGGATGAGGTAGACGGCCCAGGCCACCGCCAGGGCGACGAAGATGAGTGCGCTCAGGTCCACGAGCCTGAGGCTAGGCGCGATAGCGCAGGCGGAGACGGATGTCTACCCGTGTGTCGCAAAGTGACTGCTGTGACTGGTGGGTTTCGAGGCTCGCTGCGCTCGCACCTCAACCACCACGATCCCCGTTGGTTGAGGTGAGAAGGCCGCTAGGCCTGAACCTCGAAACCCCTGAGCACGATCGGTGGTTTCGAGGCTCGCTTCGCTCGCACCTCAACCACCACTGCGGGTCGCGTCGCTCGCACCTCAACCACCACTGCGGATCGCTGCGCTCGCACCTCAACCACCACGAGCGACCTACGAGAAGACGTAGGTCTCGTTCACGAACTGGCGGGCGCTACCCGAGAGAGCGAAGCCCGAGGCGGTGTTGGCGCCGAGCAGGCGATGCAGCGTCGTGCCTGGACGCACGAACACCGTGCCGTAACCCACGGCCACCCTGCCGAGGTCGAAGTTGGAGTTGGTGGTCACGACAGCCCGGCCTCGGGAGTCGCGGGTCCACAGCTTGTACACCAGGCCGGGGTTGGGGACGTCGACGCCGTCGGGCAGGGCCGTGGGGGTCAGCATCGCTTCAGCGCGGGACGGCGCGATCGTGCCGCCAGCACTCGCGGTGGCAGTACGCGGCACGAGCGGGTTGCCGAGGTCGATGTCGATGCGGGTGACCTCGGTGCGGTAACCGGCGCGGTCCTTGAAACGCGAGAGCCGCGCGTTGGTGTCCAGCTGGCTCAGCATGAAGATGTTCTCGTCAGTGCGCTCGGTCATCGCCTGGGCCGTGATCGGGTGCGGCGGTTCGATCGACAACGCCGATTCCGACAGCGAGAAGCGACCGATCCGCTTTCCGTTCACTTTCGCCGTTCGACACGTCGAGCTCTCCACGAGCAGGGTCGGCCCCTCGGTGAGGCGGAAACCGCGCGGCAGGAGTCGCGCTGCTCGCGCCTGCTGCGCGTCGGTCAGGTCGATGGTGACGGCGAGGTTCTCGCAGTCGGTCGCGACCACACGACCGGCCGCGCGCGGTTCGACTCCTTGAGTCGCGCCCGCCATTGACTTTGACACCGCCACGGACACCGCCACGGACGACTCCGTCACGAGCGATGTTGCGAGCAGGGTGGTCGTGGCAAGCACCACGACAGGAAGGAGTCGGCGTCCGATCTGCATGGCCGAACTCTAGGAGGACGCCTCCCAGCGACGAAGCAGGCCCTGGGGCACCTCTTCCTTGGTGATGCCGTAGAGCCGGTGGTCGCGCCAGTCGCCGTCGATGTGCAGGTACCGCGGTGCATACCCGACCTCGCGGATGCCGAGCTTCTCCACCACGCGCAGCGAGTTGGAGTTCTCCGGCCGGATCGCCACCTCGATGCGGTGCAGCCCGATCGCGGTGAAGCAGTGGTCGATCACCATGGCCGCCGCCCGCGGCATCACGCCACGCCCGGCGAAGTCCTTGTCGAGCCAGTAGCCGATGGAGGCGAACTGAGCCGACCCGCGCACGATGTTGTTGACCGTGATCTGCCCCGCGAAGCGCCCGTCGACCTCGATCGCGAAGGGCAGCGTGGTGCCGGCGCGAGCGTTGCGGCCCATCCGCCGCACCAGCGCACGAAAGGTGACGGCGCGCGAGGGCTCACCTGGCGGCGCCGTCGCGTCCCACATCACCAGCCAGCTCGCGTTGCGACGCCGTGCGTCGCGCCACGCGCTCACGTCGGAGCGCTTCAGCGGGCGGAGGGTCACCCGGGGCGACGTGCCCGACGTGAGGGTGACCGGCCAGCCACGCGCGCTCAGTGGTCGCTCCCGACGATCTGCTCGACGGCGTGCACCAGGATCGGCCGCAGCACCGCCAGGCCGTCCTTCACTCCCCCGCGCGAGCCGGGCAGGTTCACCACGAGGCAGTCACCGGTCACACCGGCCAGGCCGCGCGACAGCACGGCTGTCGCGATGCCGTTGGCGGCTCCGGCCGAGCGAATCGCCTCGGCGATACCCGGCACCTCGCGGTCGAGCAGTGGTCGAGTCTGCTCGGGGGTGCAGTCGGTGGGCGTGAGTCCAGTGCCCCCGGTGGTGAGCACGACCCGCGCACCCGCGGCCACTGCCGCCGCGATGGCCTGGCCTACGGGGTCGCCGTCCGGCACCACGTCGGGATCGCCGACGTCGAAGCCCAGGTCACGGAGCGCGTCGACGATCAGCGGCCCGGTCTCGTCGGCGTAGACGCCGGCCGCGGCGCGGTTGGACGCCACGACCACCGCGGCACGCAACTGACTCATCGGGTGTAGTCGCCGGAGACGCCGCCGGTCTTGGTCTCGACCTGGATGTCGGTGATGACCGCGGCCTTGTCGACCGCCTTCACCATGTCGACCACCGTGAGGGCCGCCACCGAGACAGCGGTGAGGGCCTCCATCTCGACTCCGGTGCGGTCGGTGGTGCGGACCGATGCGGTGATCTCGACACCGTCGTCGACCACGGTGAGGTCGACGGTGACCGAGGAGACGGCCAACGGGTGGCACAACGGGATCAACGACGGGGTCTGCTTGGCGCCCATGATTCCGGCGATCCGGGCCACTGCGAGCGCGTCACCCTTCGGCACCCCGTCCCCGCGCAGCAGCGACACCACGGCCGGCGACACGAGCACCCTGCCTGACGCCGTGGCAGTCCGACTTGAGACCGGCTTGGCCGAGACGTCGACCATGCGCGCGGCGCCGGTCTCGTCGACGTGGGTCAACCGGTCGGACTCAGCCATGGTCGAGCCGGATCACGGAAACCTGCTGCCCGGCCGTCAAGGACAGCGCGGTCTCGGGGACGTCGATCAACGCATCGGACGCAGCGAGGTCGCCCAGCAGGTGCGAACCCGGCCCTCCGACGGGCTCGACCTGGGCCGGCGAGATGCCGTCGGCGCCCAGGGTGACCGCTGCCCGAAGGAACTGGCGGCGACCGTAGGGCGACTTGATGTCGTGGGTGAGTCGGGCGGTCTCGTGCGGGCGCGCCTCGGGCGTGATGCCCATCATCCGGCGCAGCGCCGGCCGCACGAACACCTCGAACGAGATGTAGGCCGAGACCGGGTTGCCGGGCAGGGCGAAGTAAGGGACCTTCCGGTCGCCGGTGCCGCCCGAGGAGAGGTAGCCGAAGCCCTGCGGCTTGCCGGGCTGCATCGCCACTCCCCCGAACCACACGGTGCCCAGCGGTGAGAGCGCCTCCTTGACGACGTCGAAGTCGCCCATCGAGATGCCACCCGACGACACGACCGCGTCCACGCGGGTGAGCTTGCTCTCGAGCGCCCCGACGTAGGCGGACGGGTCATCAGACACCGCCCCCATCCGCGAGGGCACCCCGCCCGCGCGCTTCACCGCGGCGGCGAGCAGGTAGGAGTTGCCGTCGTAGATCGAGTCGGCCTCCAGAGCGGCGCCAGGGTCGCGCAACTCGGAGCCGGTGGAGACGATCAGCACGCGCGGGCGCGGTCGGACCCGGATGCCGGCCTTGCCGACCGACGCGAGCAGCCCGAGGTGTCGCGGTCCGAGGCGGGTGCCGGGCTCGATCAGCAGGTCACCCGCGGCGACGTCCTCGCCGGCGTACCTGACGTGCTGGCCCTCCCAGGCTGCGTTGGCGATCCACACGTCCTTGACGCCGCGGTCGGTCCACTCGTAGGGAACGACGCAGTCGGCACCGGCTGGCATCGGCGCGCCGGTCATGATCTTCACCGCCGTGCCGGGAGCCAACTTGGCGACGCCGCCCTGGCCGGCCGCGATCTGACCTACCACGGGCAGCTTCACCGGTGACTCGTCGCACGCCGTCGCGACGTCGCTGGCATAGACGGCGTAGCCGTCCATCGCGGAGTTGTCGAAGCGTGGCAGCGCGATCGGTGAGGAGACCCGCTCGGCGGCAGCCAGGTCGAGGGCCTCGATCAGCGGCTGCTGGAAGTCGGCGAGTGGCTCGATCTCAGCCAGGATCGCCGCCAGGTGATCGTCGACCGAGCGGAGTCCGTCAGCCATCGCCGGAGAGCACAGTGCCCGGCGCCACCCGTTGGGCCGCGGGGGCCTCGATCTCCACGTCACCGATCACCTGCACGTCACGACCAAAGGTGACATCGCCCTCGATCGTCAAGGACCTCGCCTTCGCCAACGACGGCGCGCCCTCGGGGAAGCGCTGGTCGAACTCCCCCACCAGCTTGTAGAAGTCGCCGTCGAGATCGATGAACGGAATCTCGGCGGATTGCTGGTCGAGCACGAAGTCCTGGCCGATCGCATAGACGTCGGAACGCAGAACGAGCAGGTCGTTGGTGGTCTTCACCGGAACGAACCGGTCGCGGCCGACCTCGATCAGGGTCGAGCCGTCGAACACCTCGATCGCAGCACCCATCGCGGTCTCGATCTGAATGACCTCGGGGGTCGACGGGTCGCCCGGGTCGACCGTCTTCGAGTTGCGGATCAAGGGCAGCCCCAAGATGCCGTCGCGCAGGTCGAGGGCCTGCTTCATCGCGGCCAAGTCGACCCACAGGTTGTTGGTGGACGTGAACCGGTGGCGGTCGAGATCGGCCAGCGACTCCTTGTCCTCGTCCGGAGTCTGCGCGGTCTCGCGCAGCACCAACCGGCCGTCGCTCTTGCGACGTGCGAAGTGGCCACCCTTGCGGTCGGACGCCGTGCGG
Source organism: Nocardioides sp. (assembly GCA_049583775.1). Taxonomy (GTDB): domain Bacteria; phylum Actinomycetota; class Actinomycetes; order Propionibacteriales; family Nocardioidaceae; genus Nocardioides. The sequence continues at coordinate 1,428 of JBAUWM010000244.1, read as the reverse complement.
CGGACCGCCTCGATCGCGAACGGCGCTCCCGTGGACGCGAACCAGCCAGCAACCCGCGCGTCGGGCACCGCGCCGAGGTTGTCGGAGTTGGAGATGAACACGTACCGGAAGCCGCGCTCGATGAGCAGGTCGAGCAAGCCGGTGCCGCGCAGCGCGGTGTAGACGTCACCGTGCCCGGGCGGACACCACTCGAGGTCGGGGTCGGCCGGATACGAGACCGGGCTGAGGTCCTTGGCGAGAAGCTTGGGCTCCTTGTTCTGCAGGAACTCCAGCGGTAGGCCGTCGACCGCGAGCCCCTCGTAGCGGCCCAAGGCGTCCATCGTGTCGCCGGAGGTGCGGAAGCTGTTCATGAAGATCAGTGGCAGCGGGGCGTCGTACTCGCCACGCAGGTGCAGCACCTGTCGGGCAATGATGTCGAGGAACGAGAGGCCGCGACGCACACAAAGCAGCGACTTCGCGCGGTCCATGCCCATCGAGGTGCCGAGGCCCCCGTTGAGCTTGATGACCACGGTGTGACGGATCGCCTCGGCGGCGACCTCCGGGTCGACCTCGACACCGGCCAGGCTCTCCATGTCGACCGGATCGATCGTCGACTCCGGGACCATGCCGGTCTCCCCGTGCTCGAGCAGCCGGAAGTAGTGCGCGAAGGTCTCGATCGCGACGTCGTCGACGCCAGCCGCGACCATCTTGTCGCGCGCGAGCTTGAGTGCGGGACTGCCCATGTCGGTGAGCCTAGGCTCGTGGGGTGGCGCTGTCACAACCACCCGGAAACCCACCGCCCCGCCCCTCGGCCGCGGCGGTCGCCAAGGTCGCGCTCCGAGACCAGCTGAGCACGGGTCGCAACCGGCTCCCGGTAGCCCAGATCGGCCTGTTCTCGCGGGCCATTGCTGGGCACCTGATGGACACCCCCGAGGTACAGCTTGCGGCCACCGTGGCCGCCTACGTCTCGATCGGCACCGAGCCCGGCACCTCGTGGCTGCTCGACGGGCTGCGTGCCGCGGGCCAGCGCGTGATCCTGCCCGTGCTGCTCGTCGACGGCGACCTCGACTGGGCCGTCTACACCGGAGACTCCGGTCTGGCCGCCGCCCGCTACGGACTTCTAGAGCCGACGTCACCTCCCCTGGGAGTCGACGCCGTCGCCACGGCCGACGCCGTGGTCGTGCCCGGCCTAGCGGTCTCCGTCACCGGCCTTCGCCTCGGCCGCGGCGGAGGTTCCTACGACCGAGCCCTCGCCCGCGTGCCCGCCGGCACCTTCACCTGCTGCGCGCTCTACGACTCCGAAGTCGGCGTGCAGGTGCCCGGGGAACCCCACGACCGCCCAGTCACCGCCGCCGTCTCGCCGTCCGGAGTGCACAGGTTCTGACGGCCCCGGTCGTCGAGTAGCGAGAGCGAGGCACGAGCGAACGCATATCGAGACGCCGCAGGACA
>JBAUWM010000243.1:0-2192 GCA_049583775.1 Nocardioides sp. | reverse complement strand
GCTTAGTGCCGCCACCACCCGCATTGGCCCCGGGCGCGTCCGGTAGACGACCCGCTGTCCGCACGTTTGGGAAGCCCCATCACCTGCAGCGGTACGGGTGGACTGGGTGCTGGTTGTCAGATCGGTTGTCAAAGCACCACAACCATGCAGAACGCCGCCCCCCGAACCAACGGAAAGCGGCTTCTGACCTGCGGTTTTACTTTGTAGCGGGGGCAGGATTTGAACCTGCGACCTCTGGGTTATGAGCCCAGCGAGCTACCGCGCTGCTCCACCCCGCGTCGGTGAACAGAACGTTACCGGCTGGGTCGGGGCGCATTCAAATCGGGGTGGAGCCGGGTTGCGCGTCAGCGCACGATCGGGCTCTTGCCGAAGGTGAGGCCGAGTGACGTGACGACGAGCCACAGCGGCATCACGACTCCGGGAAACCCGGGGACGCCCAGACCGCCACTGATGATGCACACCCCGAGGATCGGAAGCAGCGTGAACAGGCCGATCCAACGAGAGATGGTGTGTTCGCGCAGCGACATCCAGGCGACGGCGATCGCGCTGACGAGAACCCCGAGCCAGCCGATGTAACCTCCGAAGTCGTTGAGGACGTACATCACGTAGAGCGCCGAAGTGTCGTACCCCTCCTCGTCGATGCCGCCCTCGAGGTAAACCGCAAGCATCCCCTTGTAGCCGTATCCCAGCGCAAGAGCGCCTGCCGCAGCGGTGAGTCCGACAGGCACCACGTGGGCAGCGACGCTGGCACTCACCCGCGGGGAGACGTGCACACGCCAGGCTGCCGCGAGCCACAGCAGCAGACCAACGACGACGTAGCCTGCGACGAGCCCCACGTGAGCCGTGACGCGACTCACCTCATCAACGATTGCCGGAGTCGTGACGCGGTCTTCCACGCCGGCCGGGTGGAGGTCGGTGAACAGTGTCGCCACCATGCCCAGCGCACCTGCGGCAACGCCGATGATCGGCCAGCGGCTTCGGCGGGAAGCGGCCGTTGCGTCGGTGGCGTGGGCGGCGGTCGGGCTCGAGTCAATCGAGGTCATGGAGAGCTCCCAGAAGAACGAGGCCGCTACATCGGCCAATGTCGCAGTCGGATGACTACTCACTCAGCGTCAATCGCCCCTCGGCCCGACCTGAAGGGACGGATGTCCCGGTTCGTCCCGACCTGCTCAGAATCAGCGCCCCTTCCGAGCGAGCGGTGCCACGATGCGTTCATGGAGACGGTCGAGCAGACCACCGCGATGACGAGCGGGCGCACGGGGACGTCGGTCCCGCGCGCGAACCTCGCCGTCGTCATTGGCCTTGTCTGCGCCACGTGCACGGTCGCGGCCGCACCCCTCTCGCACTGGCTACAGGGTCGCGCGGACGTCACGCCCATCTACTGGGGCGACCTGGTGCTGGGAAGCGTGTGGCCTCTGGCTGGCGCCTTGGTGGTCCGTGCGGCTCCTCGTAACGCGGTCGGATGGGTTCTGCTCTCGGCCGGGCTCCTCGGTCCGTACCACTTGGCCGCCTACTACTCCGCTGCTGCACTTGAGCCCGGGAGCGACCTGCCCACGCTCGACCTGCTTGCGTGGCTCGCCACGTGGGGCTTTGCGCCGTACTTCTGGGTGCTGCCGTTGGTGCTGTTGCTGTTTCCCGACGGACGCGCCTTGTCTCGCGGATGGCACCTGGCGACGCTCGCCTTGGCATGCGTCGCCGCCTTCACGACGCTCACGCGCATGCTGGGTTCCTTCGAGTCCGACCTGGCGCCGGGCATCTCGAACCCGTGGGGTGTCGGCTGGTCTGGCCTGGCTCCGCTCACGCTCGTGGGCTCTTTGCTCAGCATTTTCGGTGGTCTTGTGCTCGGCGTGACCGCACTGGTGCTGCGCACACGACGATCGGCTGGGCGCTCTCGCATCCAGCTGCAGTGGCTGTTGCTCGGCGGCATCTTGGCTCTGGTCGGATTCTCGTTGCCGATTCCCAACGACGAGGTGCGCGAAGTAGCTGTCGCCGTCGGACTGCTCGGACCGCCGATTGCGATCGCGATCGCCGTGGTGCGGCACGGCCTGTTCGACGTGACCTTCGCCCTCAACCGCACGATCGTCCTGCTCATCCTCTTCGGCGGTCGTCGGCGCGTATGCCTTGGCCGTGCTCGCCATCGGCTCGGTTGATGCCACCACGACCCCAGGGCTCCTGCTGGTCGGGGCAGCTGC
>JBAUWM010000242.1:0-11535 GCA_049583775.1 Nocardioides sp. | reverse complement strand
CCACCTCAATCACCGCGGCTCCGTACGCCGACTTCGCGGCCGCGCTGCTCGCCGAGCTGTCCGGCGAGCCGGCACCGGCACCCCTGCCGGAGGGTCGCCATCGTGCCGCCACCACCGAGCCACCACTCGCGCTGGCGCCCAGCACCGAACCCGTGGCGCACCAAGGCCGGCTGAGCGGCTCGATCCTCTCGCCGCAGACCTGGCGCCAAGCCCGGGCCGCCGTCGGCCGGCGAGCCTCATGACCCACCCGGCCCGGCGGGTGCGCGCCGCCGGGTCGGTGCTCAGGACAACTCGCGCGATCCGGCTCCTGATGGCCCTGCTGTTCACCGCGGGCATCCTGCTCATCGGCGCGGCTGCGCCGAGCACGGCCGCACCGGAGGACCCGGTAGGCATCGGCAGTCCGGTGGTTGCCAAGCCGGGAGCGTCGCCGCTCTCCGAATCCCTGCTCCCAGGACGTCCGGGGCCCGACGGGCCGTCAGGTCCTCAAGGTCCGTCGGGTGGCGACCAGACCGACGGCGGCGACAACGGCGTCCTCATCGACATCGACGGCCTGGCCAACAAGCCGAGCTCGTCGGTGACGCTGATCCTCACCCTGACGCTGCTCTCGCTCGCCCCCGCGATCCTGCTCACCTGCACGTCGTTCACCAAGGTGCTCGTGGTGCTCGGGCTCACCCGCAACGCGCTGGGACTGCAGCAGACGCCGCCCAACCAGGTGTTGGCCGGGCTGGCCTTGTTCCTGAGCCTGTTCATCATGGGTCCGGTGTTGTCGGACATCAACGACATGGGCCTCCAGCCCTACCTCGACGGCACCATGTCGGCGTCCAACGCGTTTGAGACCGGCATCGTTCCGCTGCGCGAGTTCATGCTCAACCAGACCGGCGACGACGAGCTCGAGATGCTCACCAACGTCGCGCGCCGCGACCTGCCGCAAGACCGGACCGACGTGCCGATGACCACTTTGGTGCCGGCCTTCGTGCTCAGCGAGCTCAAGCAGGCGTTCATCATCGGGTTCATCATCTTCATCCCGTTCCTGGTGATCGACATCGTGATCAGCGGGGCCCTGATGGCGCTCGGCATGATGATGATGCCGCCGGTGATGGTCTCCCTGCCGTTCAAGCTGCTGTTGTTCGTTCTCGTCGATGGATGGGCGCTGGTGATCACCGCGCTCGTCTCGAGCTACGCCTAGGTTCGAGGGGAGAACTCCGTGTCAGACACCGCTGTCATCGAGATCGCCATGCAGACCATGCTGGTGACACTCAAGCTCTCTGCACCCATCTTGTGCAGCGCCCTCACCGTGGGTTTCGTGGTCTCGCTCTTCCAGTCGATGACTCAGATCCAGGAGTTCACCCTGGCGTTCGTGCCCAAGCTCGTGGCGGTCGGCGTCGCGATCTTGGTGAGTGGCAACTGGATGCTGCACACGCTGGTGAACTTCACTCACGACCTCTTCGACATGCTCCCGAGCCTGCTCGCCTAGCGGGCGACGCAGAAGCGCCATGACCGTCACCCTCGCCGGAGAGCCGATCGTGGCGTTCCTGCTCGCCTCGGTACGGATCGTGGCCTGGCTGTTCGTGGTTCCCCCGTTCTCCTCGCGTGCGGTGCCGACGATGGCCAAGGTGATCCTCAGCCTCGGCCTGGCCTTCACCGTCGCGCCCGCCATGGCGGCCACGCAGATCCCGGTCGGCGACTGGGAGCTGATCGTCACGGTCGTCACCCAGGCCTTCATCGGGCTCTCGATGGGGTTCGTGACCATGCTGCTGTTCAGCGCGGTGGCTGCGGCAGGAAGCCTGATCGACCTCTTCGGCGGCTTCTCGCTGGCCCAGGGCTTCGATCCCCTCGGGCAGAACATGACGTCGGTGATGGGCAAGTTCCACTCGATGCTGGCGACCGTCCTGCTGTTCGCGACGGGTGGGCACCTGCTGGTGATGGGCGGTCTCCTGCGCACCTTTGAGATGCTCCCGATCGGCGACTCCCCCGACATCAACGGCGGGTATGACGTGCTCACCCGCGCCTTCGGGGTGTTCTTCGTGACCGCGATCCAGGTGGCGTTGCCGATGATCGCCGTGCTCTTCATCGCCGACCTGGGGCTGGCCCTGATGACCAAGGTGGCCCCGCAGCTCAACGCGATCAACGTGATGTTCCCGGTCAAGATCGGCCTCACGCTCCTGCTCGTCGGTTTGTCGTTCCCCGTGCTCCCCCAGGTGATCGACCGACTGGTCGAGCTCGCCATGGAGGCAACCGCCGCCATCGCTGGCAGCGGCGCCGCGCAGAGGAGTGGCTGATGGCCGCGAACTCTGACGGGGAGAAGACCGAGAAGCCGACTCCCAAGCGCCGCAAGGAGGCGCGCAAGGAAGGCCAGGTAGCGCGCACCCAAGAGCTGGGGGCGTGGCTGGCCATGTTGGCAGCGGCGATGGCGATGCCCCTGCTCGTGGGTCGTGAGCTCGAGGCGCTGACCCAGCTGATGAAGCGTGCTCTGCGCACGATCGAGAACCCGACTGCCGCCGACGCCACCGAGGTACTCCGCGACGGGGGGATGCACGCCCTGTTCACATTGCTGATCTTGAGCGCCGGAGTGCTCCTGATCAGCGTGGCCGCGACCCTCGCGCAGGGCGGCTTCTACCTGGCCACCAAGGCCGTCAAGCCCAAGCTCAGCAAGCTCGACCCGATCAAGGGCGCCAAGCGGGTGTTCGGGCCGCACTCCCTGTGGGAGGGCGCGAAGATGCTGGTGAAGTGCACGATCGTGGCGGCAATGGTGTGGTCGGCTATGAACGCGATGATGCCGTTGATCGGCGGACTGGTGGCGCCCGCGGTGGTGCTCAGCGCCGTCGGCGATCACGCCCTGGGGCTGCTGCGCAACGTGGCCGTGGCGGGCGTCGTGATGGCCGCCCTGGACTTCCTCGTGCAGAAACGCCGGATCGGCAAGCAGACCCGCATGTCGAAGCACGAGGTGAAGCAGGAGAACAAGCAGTCCGAGGGCGACCCGCTCATCAAGGGCGCTATCCGGGCGCGGCAGCTCGCTGCGGCCCGCAATCGGATGATGGGCGACGTGCCCACCGCCGACGTCGTGCTGGTGAACCCGACTCACGTGGCGGTCGCGTTGCGGTACGAGGCCGAGCGTGGCGCTCCGGTGGTTGTTGCCCGGGGCGCCGGGGCGATCGCCGCGAAGATCCGTGAGGCCGCGACCGAGAACGACGTGCCGCTGGTGCAGGACGTCCCCTTGGCGCGCGCTTTGTACAGCTCGACCGAGGTCGGTCAGGAGATCCCGGCCGAGCTGTTCGCCGCCGTGGCGCACGTGCTGGCCTTCGTGATCAGCCGCCGCACCCGCGGTGCTCTCGGCGGCTCGCACCGGTCTCCGCGGCGCGAGCTGGAGGTGCCCGCGGTGCCGTCGATCGGACGTCGTCGACGGCGCACGTTCGTGCCCTCGATGCCCACGGGCCCGATCGCCTCAGGTCCGGCGACTGCAGGCCGATAGCACCCGCGACGCCAGGACGGTGTCGGCTGCGCCACGGACGGCGTCACCACGTGACCCAAGTGACTCCGAAGGACGGCCATGGCGCTCAAGCGGCTAACCCAGCTCGGCGTTCCCGTCGGCATCGTGTTCATCGTGGTGATGCTGGTGATCCCGCTGCCCGCCGCCGTTCTCGACCTGCTGATCGCGGTGAACATCACCGGAGCACTGTTGATCTTGCTCACCGCGATGTTCGTGACCCGACCGCTCGACTTTGCGGCGTTCCCGGCCGTGCTGCTCGTGATGACCCTGTTCCGTCTGGCCCTCAACGTGAGCGCCACCCGACTGGTGCTGATCGATGGATACGCCGGCAAGGTCATCGACACCTTCGGCCACTTCGTGGTCGGCGGTTCACTGATCGTCGGACTGATCATCTTTGTGATCCTCCTTGTCATCCAGTTCGTCGTGATCACCAACGGTGCCGGGCGAGTGGCCGAGGTCGGTGCCCGATTCACGCTCGACGCGATGCCGGGCAAGCAGATGGCGATCGACGCCGACCTCAACTCGGGGCTGATCGACGAGGACCAAGCCCGCCGTCGCCGCGCCGAGGTGCACGCCGAGGCCGACTTCTACGGCGCGATGGACGGTGCCTCGAAGTTCGTGAAGGGCGACGCCATCGCCGCCATCTTGATCACCTTGGTGAACCTGGTCGGCGGGTTCGCGATCGGCATCGCCCAGCGCGGCATGGCCCCGGGCGACGCGGTGTCGACCTACTCGCTGCTCTCGATCGGTGACGGTCTGGTCTCGCAGATCCCGGCCCTGCTGCTCTCCGTGGCCACCGGCCTCATCGTCACCCGCAGCGCCGGCGACCCGGAGCACGCCTCCGACATGGGTTCCGACATCATGCGCCAGATCACGGCAAACAAGATGCCGCTGCAGATCGCCGGCTTCGCGGGCATGGCGCTGTGCCTGATCCCGGGGTTGCCCAAGATCCCCTTCCTGCTCACCGGCGGTGCCCTGCTGCTGCTCTCCACCCGGGTGGCGCACGCCGATGCCGAGAGCTCGACCACGGCCGAGCTGGCCGTGATGGAGGCGCCCGACCGCGACCTGCCGGAGATGCTGGCCCAGGAGATCCAGGTCGACCCCCTCGGGCTCGAGCTCTCCGCCGACATCATCGACCTGGTCGATCCGAGCTCGGGTGGCGACCTGCTCGAGCGGGTGAAGGCGTTACGGCGCAAGATCGCCTCCGACCTGGGCGTCGTCATCCCTCTGGTGCGCACCCGCGACAACCTCGACCTGCCGACCCGCACCTACGTCATCAAGCTCTTCGACATCGAGGTCGCGCGCGGCGAGGCGCCGCCGGGCACGGTGCTGGCCATCGGCGACTTCCTCGGCTCGCTGCCCGGCGAGCCCACGCACGAGCCCGTGTTCGGGCTCGACGCGAAGTGGATCCCAGCCGAGCTGCGCAGCCAGGCCGAGCTCAGCGGCGCAACCGTCGTCGACCGATCGGCGGTCATCACGACCCACCTGGCCGAGGTCGTGTCGGCCTACGCGTCACGCTTGCTCGGCCGTGAAGACGTGCGGCTGCTCACCGACGTGGTCAAGCGCACCCACCCCAACGTGGTCGACGAGCTGACCCCGGCACTGCTGACGCTCGGCGAGGTGCAACGAGTGCTGGCCAGCTTGTTGGACGACGGCATCTCGATCCGAGACCTCGTTCGCATCTACGAGGCGTTGTCACTGCGCGCCCAGGCGACCAAAGACCTCGACTCGCTGATCGACTCGGCGCGGACGGCCCTCGGACCAGCCGTGGTCGCGCCGTACATCGTCGACGGCACCGTGCACGTGATCAGCTTCGATCCTCAGCTCGAGCAGCGAATGCTCGAGTCGATCCGACCCAGCGAGCAGGGTGCGGTGATCGCGCTCGACCCGGTGTCGCTCCAGGGACTGATTGGTGGAGTCGCCCAGGTGCTCGTGGACGCCGAGAACCGCAACGTGCGACCCGTCCTGGTGTGCGCGCCGCAACTGCGAGCCGCGGTGCGCCGCCTGATCCGACCTGTGGTCGATCGCCTGTCGGTCTTGTCCTACCCCGAGCTCACCGGCACCGCGCAGGTGCGTTCAGCGGGCGTCGTCAGCATCAACCGTCCTGAGCATCCTGCTCGAGCGGCAGGAACCGCGATGGAGGTCACCTCATGAGCGTGCTTTCCGGACAGGTGCTCGTCGGCGCCGCACTGCTCGCCTCACCTGCGCTGTGGCAGGGCCTGGTGACCGGCACGATGCCCATCGACGTCGCCCTGATCCGCTACCTGGTGGTCGTGTGCTTCGTGTGGATGGCGTTGTCGGTGGTCGCCAGCCTGGTGGGTGACGTAACGCCCGCTCGTCGCGAGCCGTCGTCCGAGCCGGTGGACGACGAGGCGGCGCCACCTCAGCTCAGGTGACGACCTGGAACGACATACCGGCGGCACGCAGTCGCGTCAGCAGGTTGTCACCCATCGCCTGCGCGGTGGTGACCGAGCCTGCCGTGGTGGGGTTGTCGTCGAAGGCCAGGCAGAGCGCCGACTCGGCGAGCATCTTGGCGGTCTCGGTATAGCCCGGGTCTCCCCCGGAGACTCGGGTGTGCACCTCGTGTCCGCCGCTCTCGGCTACGAAGTCGACGGTGAACCAGGACTTCTCACGCTTCGAGGCGTCCGGCCCCTGCCCCTGCTTGACCTTGCTCAGCGCGAAGTTGCGGGCCGGCTTCACCTGCGACAAGACCGCGATCGCGGACATGCCCGCGACACTGCCGGCCGTGTAACGCAGGGTCTTGAACCCAGCGAAGTGGGAGTAACGAAAGTCGGGTCCGTACGAGCTGAGGGCGGCTCCGCTGCGCGCCACCACCTGCGGGTCGACGGTGGGCAGCGGCAGCAGCCAGTAACCGAGCTTCGAGTCACGGCGCGGCTTGCCGGCCACCGCTCGCGACGAGCGGCCCTCCGGACGGGTTTCGGCGCGACGTCGCTGCTTGGCGGCATCGGCGGCCTGGCGGGCCCGCGAGAAGGCGCCCATCGCCGAGTGGAAGGTGCCGCCGGAGAACGTGCCGTTGCTACGCACCACGCCACGCATCGTGACCGGCCCTGTCGCCTGCAGCTGTTGGATCGTGAAGTACGCACCGAGGTCGTGGGGAATGGAGTCGAACCCGCAGGCGTGCACGATCCGCGCGCCGGTTCGTTCGGCCGTCGCGTGGTGCTCGAGATAGGTGCGGTCGACGAACTCGGGCTCGCCGGTCAGGTCGACGTAGTCGGTGCCGGCCTCGGCGCAGGCGGCCACCAACGGCCCACCGAGCTGTACGTAGGGGCCGATCGTCGTGATGGCCACCTTGGCACGGGAGACCACTTCAGACAGAGCCGAGGTGTCCGCGGCGTCGACCACGATCAGCTCGAGCTCGGCGCATGACGGGTCGATCGTGGCCAAGTGGTCGCGCACTCGCGCTAACTTCTCCTCGTTCCGGCCAGCCAAGGCCCAGCGGAGGCCGGCCGGCGAGTTGTTGGCGAGGTACTCCGCCGTCAGGCCGCCGGTGAAGCCGGTAGCGCCGAAAAGGATCAGGTCGAGGTCACGGGTGGCCATGTCGTCACTCTTGCACCCGGCCACTGTCAGCGAAACTCGTCTCGACTGGAGGGAACCCGCCCGGGGGTCAGCCCCGTCATACGCCTGACATGGATCACTCACCGAGCGAGACCGACTTCGCCGACTTCGCCCGCGAAGCCTGGACGTCGTTGGTGCGGTCGGCGATCTTCCTCGGGTGCGGGCCGCACGAGGCCGAGGACCTGGCCCAGACGACCCTGGTGCGCTGCTACACCGCCTGGCCCCAAGTGAGCCGCGCCGACAACCGCACCGCCTACGTCTATCGAATGTTGCTGAACTGTCTGCGCGACAGCAAACGGCGGCGGTGGTGGGGCGAGCACCCGACCGAACGGCTACCCGAGTCGGCAATGCGCGACGGCACTGGCAGCGTCGACATCGCCGACGCTGTGCATCGCGCCCTCAGTGGCCTCACCAAGCCCAACCGAGACGTCGTCGTGCTCCGCTACTTCGCCGGGCTGACCGAGGCCGAGACGGCCGCGGCGCTCGAGATCCCAGCCGGCACGGTGAAGAGCCGGCTCTCCCGTTCACTCGCCCAACTCGCGGCCGACGATCACCTCGCCGACCTCACCGGAGGGACCCGCACATGACCGACCTCGAACGCCAGTGGGACGACCTCCCTGTCGGCCCTGCCCCGGTTGACGCCATCCTCAATGCAGCGCGACGCGACGCCGCGCGTCGTCGTCCCGAGCGGCGCCTCAAGCGCTCGTTGCTGGGAGTCGGAGCGCTCGGCGGCATTGCGGCCGCCTTCGTGGCCGGCACCCTCGTGGCTCAGCCAGGAGGCGTCGGCCTGGGTGCCGGGTCCGTTCCGCCCGGTAGCACCGGCATCGTTCCCGCGGCTTTCCACGGCGAGCTACAGGCACCCGAGTCGTGCGACGACCTGCTCGACCACTACGTCGACCAGGCGGTCGACCTCGTCGGGGCGTACGGCTGGGAGGGGCCGGCGCCGTACTACGTCGACAACTTTCGGCTCGGATCGGCGCTGGGAAGCGTGCCCCTGGCTGCGCCGCAGGCGATGGCGAACTCCGGCACCCGCGCCACGGCCGAGCTGAGCCGCGACACGCTGGCGAAGACATCGACGGTCACCAACAGCGAGACCGGCACCAACGTGCAGGAGGCCGGTGTCGACGAGCCCGACTCGGTGAAGACCAACGGCTCGATGCTGGTTCGTCTGCGCGACTCGACGCTGACCACCTATGACGTCACTGGCGACGAGATCGACTCGCTCGGGCGCCTCGACCTAGGTGACTTCAAGGACGGCGAGATCCTGCTGGTCGGCGACACCGTGGTCGCGATCGGCAATGACGGAAGTCGCGCAGACCGCGGCCGGTACGGCTACTACTACGACGCCGCGGTGCCGCAGACCCGAGTCGTGACGATCGATGTGAGCGACCCCGCCGACCCCGCGATCGAGCACACGGTCGACTACGACGCCGCCTCGATCACCGCACGCCAGCACGGTGACGACGTCCGGCTGGTGTTGTCGTCGGGGCTCCCTGACCTCGACTTCGTGCAGCCCCGACGTGGCAACGGCGAGGAGAGCGCCCTCGAGGCCAACGTCGCGTTGGTCGAAGAGACCGCGCTCGACGACTGGCTCCCGCAGGTGAGTGTCGACGGCGGCGACGCCGAGCAGTTCCTCGACTGTCAGCGGGTGGCGATCCCCCGAGCGGAACTCGCGCTCGGCACGATGTCGGTGGTCGGGTTCGATGCGGCCACGCCCGGTGACCTCTCGTCGATCGGCCTCGGTGGCGACGCCCCCCTGGCCTACGAGTCGACCGACCATCTCTACCTGGCCGCCAGCGGCCAGCAGTCCTTCGGCTGCTTCAACTGCCGCGTCGCGTTCGGAGGGTCAGGCTCGGGCACCACACACGTCTACGACTTCGAGCTCGACGGTCCGGCGGCGTCCTACGTCGGCGCCGGCGAGGTCGAAGGCACCGTGGCCGACCGCTGGGCCATGGACGAGTACGACGGCGTGCTGCGGCTCGCCGTCGGGCCGTCGTCCGAGACCGGCAACTTCAACTCCCTGGTCACCTTGAAGGCCGACGGTGAGGAGCTGGTCGAGATCGGCCGGCTCGACAAGATCGGCGTCAACGAGGACATCCAGTCGGTGCGCTGGTTCGACGAGCTGGCCCTGCTGGTGACGTTCCGTCAGATCGACCCGTTCTACGCGATAGATCTGTCAGACCAGGACGAGCCGACGCTGCTCGGAGAACTCAAGATCCCAGGCTTCTCCGACTACCTGCACCCGCTTGGCGGAATGCGTGTGGTCGGTATGGGCGAGGGCCCGCAGCCGGTTGGGGAGGGACGGCGCAGTCGCGGGTGGGGTGGTCAGGCCGGGTTGTTCGACGTCACCGACCTGACCGCCCCAGGGCGACTCGACGTCGTCTCGTACGGCTCGGGAAGCCGCGCCCTGGCTGGCGACGACCCCCGCCAGTTCACGTGGCTGCCAGCTCAGCGAACCGTCCTGACCGTCGTCTCGCGAGGCCGGGCCGGTTACGTGTCGGCGCTGCGCTTGGGCGGCGGAACGATGGACAACGTGATGACGCAGGTCGAGTTCGGCAGCGACGTCGACGAGGTGCGACTGGTGCCCCTGCCCGACGACCGGGTCGCGTTGGTGACCGGCGAGGACGTCGAGTTCTTCCCGCTCGACTGACGCTCTCCATTGATCTCGGGCGATCACCGTGACCGGTCGTAGGCTTGGGGCATGTGCCGCAACATCCGCCCGCTCAACAACTTCGAGCCGCCGGCCAGCACCGACGAGGTGCACGCCGCTGCCTTGCAGTTCGTGCGCAAGGTGGCCGGCGCGACCAAGCCGTCGGCGGCCAACCAGGCCGCTTTCGACCGGGCCGTTCACGAGATCGCCCACATCACCGGCCACCTGCTCGACGACCTCGTCACCACCGCCCCGCCCAAGAATCGCGAGATCGAGGCTGAGAAAGCCCGTGCTCGGGCGCGCGTGCGTTACGGGGCGTAGGTCGCAGTAGACCGCGAGGTCGTTGCGCGTCGTCCACAGGCTGACGCCGACAGATGCGTCGGCAGGCTGACGCGGGTACTTTCGAAGGACATCGTTTCTCGGAAGGCACTACTCGATGCGTACCTCACTCGCGGCCGCCGCCGCACTGCTGGCCATGGCTGGCGCCACTGGCTGCTCCGACGAGCCGGCGCCGCAACGGGCTGAGCCGACTGGTGCGGCGTCGCCCGGTGAGGCCCCCGCGCCACCTCTTGAGACCGACGGGACGTCCGTCGAGGAGTTCGTGCGCCATTGGCAGGACGAAGCGTTCACGATGCAAGCGACGGGCGAGACCGCGAAGTACCGAGAGATTTCAAGGAAGTGCCAGACCTGCTCTGATCTGGCGGATGCGGTTGACCAGATATACGAAGCCGGCGGGAGCATCCGCCCCGGCGATGTCGAGGTCGTTGACCTGGTCAGGGTTGGTGGCCGCCAAGGAATTCACATCCTTGACTTCGAGCTCCGCTCGACCCCCACCGTGATCCGAGACTCAGCCATCAGCGAGCCCCGCGAACTTCCTGGAGGCAGCGAGTACTTCCAAGTCAACGTCATACAAAGCGACGACCAATGGCTGGTGACGCGACTGGCTCAGGTTGCGCCATGACCTCGAAACTGGCCAGTGCGATCCCTGTCGCGCTCCTGCTCGCAGGAGCGCCAGGCGCTTCAGCGGACGAGCCGGCCCCGGTTGATATCGAGGCCACTCTTCAGGGGATCATCGCTACTGACCCGACGCCCGGACTAGAGACCCCGTCCATACCCGCGAGCGAAGACAGGGTTGAGTACGCACCAGCCTGCGGTCTCGGCGCCGTCTACGTCTGTTACAGCACCTCAGCCTGTATCGAGGATGGTCAGGAGGGCGTGGTCTACAACGGATACCTCAACGGTGAGGTCGTTACTCAGACGTGTGTGACGGAGACTGATCCGGATGTTCCGGTGGTGACGCCGCCGATGGTGGCTTCGGCGTTTCGGGAGTTGTCGTGGCCGGCGAGTGAGTTGGTGGTGCAGCCGCCGGGTGGTCGGACGTTGGTGAACTTCGCGACGAACTTCTTCACCGAGAACACTGAGCCGGTGCGTCAGAGTGTGACGTTGTTGGGGCAGCGGGTGGTGATCGAGGCGACGCCGGAGACGTATTCGTGGCGGTTCGGGGACGGGGTCGTGGAGTCGACGCGGTCGCCGGGGTCTGCATATCCAGGGCTTGCGGTGACGCATGACTATGTGCGGGCGGAGCGGTTCGGTCCGCGTCTGGACACGACGTATCGGGGTCGGTACCAGGTCAATGGTGGCGCGTGGATAGGTATCCCGGTGACGCACACGGTGCCGGGGGCTCCGGTGTCGTTGCGGGTGATCGAGGCTCGTCCGGTGTTGACCGGGAACTACGAGTAGCGAGTCGGCCTAGGTGCGCGTCGGTGTCGGCCGGTGGGCGAGTGAGTGATGTCGGGGGCACAGCAGCTGTGCGTCGCGGATG
>JBAUWM010000241.1:0-6992 GCA_049583775.1 Nocardioides sp. | reverse complement strand
TCCTGGGCCTGCTTCTTGGTGCCCACGAACATCACGGTGCCGCCCTTGGAGACGACCTCCTTGACGAAGGCGTACGAGCGGTCGATGTAGGCCAGCGACTGCTGCAAGTCAATGATGTAGATGCCGTTGCGCTCGGTCATGATGAAGCGCTTCATCTTGGGGTTCCAGCGACGGGTCTGGTGCCCGAAGTGGACGCCGCTCTCGAGGAGCTGGCGCATGGTCACGACTGCCATGGTGTGTCTCTTCCTTTGTGTGGACGCACCGCCGTACGTGCGCCCTTGGTGCTGCTCAGGTCAGGACGCACCGGTGGTGTTCCGGTTGTTTTCAGTTGCTGCCTCCGACGGGTGTCGGGGGCCCTGACGCTCGCGCGCGATCCGACCTGGTCCGGTTGCCCGGACGAGACTGAGGATCGACGCCCACGGGTGGTCGGGGCCTCATCGGAAGAGGCGACCCCGTCGTGGTCTGCAAGCGTGCGAATTTCACTCCGGAGAGTGATCAACCCAGCGTAGTCCAGGGCCGCTGCCGACCGGTAATCCGGCGATCGGGCGCCACCTGCGGCCACCAGGCCAGCGGAACGCGAGCTTATCCACAACCCGTGGTAGCTGTGCCGCGCCGGGCCGGTGTCTAACCGAGGCTGTCTTCATGAGCGTCTTCTCGGTCTTGGTCGCCTCTCTCGTGCTTGCCCTGTCATCAACGCCGGCGGTGCCGCCTCACGAGGATCCGATCGGGACCTGGCCGTTGCGTCCCGATCCCGAGGTGATCGAGCACTTCGACCCGCCGACGTCGCCGTACGCCGCGGGCCATCGAGGTGTCGACCTGCTGGGCGCGGACGGTCAGCCGGTCCACGCGGCGCTCCCTGGGCGGGTCACCTATGCCGGACCGTTGGCGGGGATCGGGGTGATCGTCATCGAGCACGGCTCCACGCGCACGACGTATCAGCCGATCGATGCGTCGGTGGCGGTCGGTGACGACGTGACCGCCGGCGCGCGGGTGGGCACGCTCGACCGCGTGGGTTCTCACTGTCCGCCACGGCCGTGCCTCCACTGGGGATGGATCGACGGGGAGACCTACCTCGACCCCCTCCGTCTGGTCGGGGCCGGGCCGGTCAGGTTGTTGCCGTTATGGCGTGAGGAGCCGTTCGGTTCAGCGCCCGCCTTGCCTGCTTCGACCTCGCCGTCCGCGGGCGCTCTCGCTTCCGGGGTGGCCCATCAGTACGCCTCGTGGCGTCCACTCCTGCAGGTGCTGGGTCTGGCCTGAGCTGCAGTTCAGGCCCGAGGATGGGCCTGCTGGTAGGCCCGTCGGAGGCGATCGGTGGTCACGTGGGTATAGCGCTGGGTGGTGGCGAGGGAAGCGTGGCCCAGCAGCTCCTGCACCGAGCGCAGATCAGCTCCCCCCTCGAGCAGGTGCGTGGCAGCGCTGTGGCGCAGTCCGTGTGGGCCGATGTCCGGGGCACCGGGCACCTCGGCGATACGTCGGTGCACGAGGGTGCGGACCGCCCGTTGGTCGATGCGTCCACCGCGAGCGCCAAGGAAGAGGGCGGCTCCAGAGCCGTCGATGGTCACGTGCGGACGACCGTGCCGCACCCAGAACTCGACCGCACGGGCGGCCGGCCTGCCGAAGGGCACAGTCCTTTCCTTGCGGCCCTTCCCGAGTACTCGTATGACGTTGCGGTCTCGATCGACGTCGTCGACGTCGAGCCCGACGAGCTCGCCGACGCGGATGCCGGTGGCGTAGAGCAGCTCGAGCATCGCGACGTCGCGGAGCCCCGTCGGACTCCCGTCGTCGGCGAGCTCGATGGCAGCATCAAGCAGGCCTCGAGCCTCATCAGTGCGTAGCACTGCTGGGAGGGTCTGGTGGGCCTTGGGCGAGCCCAAAGCGGCACCGACGTCGATGGGCACCTGGCCGGTGCGGGCGAGCCAGGCCGTGAACACCCTGACCGCGGTCGCCCGGCGGGCCAGGGTGGTGCGCGACTTGCCCATCGTCTGCTGCTTCGCGAGCCAACTGCGCAACGTGCGTAGGTCGATCTCGCTCAACTCACTGATCCCGAGCCGCGAGGCATGGTCGAGAGCACCGGCGACGTCCCCGAGGTAGGCCCGCACCGTGTGCGGCGTCAGGTCGCGCTCGGAAACCAGATGACGCTCATAGTCAGCCAGGACCCGGACCATCGATTCCGGGAGCAATGCCGACTCGTCCATCACTCGATCTTAGGGAGTCAGAGTCGCATCAACCGCGCACCTCGACGGTGTGCCGCCACCGCCCGCCAAGGTCGGTCACTCGCGCCTCACATGAGGTAGTCGTCGTTACTTGCCCTGACAGTGATGTCGCTGATGGACACGCCCCACGGTTGGTCGATCGCGTGGAGAACCTGCTCGGCGAGCAGTCGCGGGGAGAGTGCGGCGTAGCCGATGCTGTCGGGGTTGATCAGATGCTCAGGTGGGTCGGCATCGAAGATCTGGCCCATCTTCTCGTAGAAGATGTCCTTGCGGACGCCCAGGACCGGGTCGATTGCCTCATGATTGATGACGCCGTTGGCCAAGCCGGTGCCGGGTACGCCTGTCGGGCGCACGGTGGTCACCTTGATCACGCCGAGCGACTCTTGTCGCAGCGCCTCCGACAGCACGTTGACCGCCGCCTTGGTCGCACCGTAGACGGCCGCTCCACCAACGGGGTTGTTGCCGAAGACCGATGAGATGTTGACGACATGCCCTCGGCCTTGACTCACCATCTGATCGTGGACGGCAATGATCCCGTTCAGGACACCCTTGAAGTTGATGTCGATGCACCGACTCCAGGCCTGTGCGGCCACCTCGTGGTCTGCGTAGAACGCTAGGGGCATCACTCCGGCGTTGTTGATGATGACGTCGACTGCTCCGAAGCGATCAGTGACCTGGGCCGCGAATGACTTCATCGCGGCAAGATCGGTCACATCGATTGTTCCGATCTCGGTCGCATCGCCAGCCAGATCAGCCAGCGCTGCGCCATCAAGGTCGCAGGCCCCGACGTTCGCACCTCGGGCGACCGCCCCAGTAGCCAGCTCACGGCCGAAACCGCCCGCAGCGCCCGTCACGATGATGGTGCGCCCAGCGAGGTGACTCACGCGACGCTCCTGATGATCAGTGTCATCAGATCGCGCTGCCCAACTGAAAGACCGCTGCCAGCCCTTCGCCCCACGTGGCGAAGTCAGGCGCGGAAGGCAGCCCGAGTGACCGCAGCTCGTCGGCGATCGTCCCGGTGCCGAGCGTCAGTTCGACCTGATCGGCGTCGATGTAGCCGGAGGCGAGGTCCATGGAAAGGGGGGTCGAATAGGCGACACCGTCCAGGTATGAATAGCTCACCGTGTCGATGCGCGTGGCCTCGCCTGCCGGTGCTACTCGCGGGACCGTCACCGCGAGGGCCAGATCGGCACCATCTCGCAGCTCAAATTTGGCGTGAGTGTCGGTGTACGTCGCCGGGATGTCGAGAACGACCTTGGGAAATCCCATGACCTGGTTGCCAGCTAGGCAGGTGAACTCCTGGTCGACGGGCATCCGATAGACGAAAGAACCGATGACGTCATCTGCGGCTCCTACCGGACGGGCGAGAAAGCCCAGGTTGACCTCGTTGTAGTCGCCCCAGGGGTTCTCGCGATAGTCGACCAGACTCACGATCAGTTGCGCCGTGCCCGGCGCTACCTCGACGATCTCGAAGGCGTCGCCGGGAAGCAGCGCGGCCGCCGCGGAGGCCGGAACGCTGAAGCCCAACGTGGCCGAGTTGAACGAGTCGACCTCCATCGGGAAGGAGATCTCCTGCCCTTCGAGGATTCCCCAGGTGGTGGTCGGCGCTGCAGTCATGACGTGGTCCTTCGGGTCGGCTCAGGAATTGGCACGTGTCAAAATAGCGGATCGTGGTCGGTCGGCGCAGTCGCTCAGAGCCGCGCCCAGCATGGCGATCGAGTTCAATCGCGAGCAGCCCCGGCGAGGCGCCAACCGTCGGCCTCGCTGGCCACCAGTCCGGCCCGCTCCAATTTGGTCAGCGCCGACCGGACGTCGAGCAGGCGCATCCCCGCCACGCGGGCGATCGAGTCGGCCAGCGCGGGGGTGGAGACAGGTACCGCGTCCAGGACCTGCCGCTGACGACTCCCGAGCCGGTCGCGCGCCGAGAGCGTGGAGGCTGGCTGCTCGACCAGGTGCTCCCCCGCCTGTCCGACGAGCTCGAGTACATCGGCACCACTCGTCACCAGAGCCATGGCACCGTGCCTGATCTGTTCGTGGATACCCGCCGAAGCGGCGCTGGTGACCGGGCCGGGCACGCCCATCAGCGGCCGATTGAGTCGAGTCGCCCAGTTGGCTGTGTTGAGGGCACCGCTTCGCCGGGCTGCTTCAACAACGACGGTCCCTCGAGCAAGTGCCGCGATCAAACGATTGCGAGCAAGGAACCTGATCCGTTGAGGTGCGCACCCTGGAGGCGCTTCCGAGACGACTGCGCCCGTGCGAGCAATGTGGCCGATCAACTCCGCGTGAGCACCGGGGTAGATCCGATCGGCACCGCAGGCCAGGACCGCGACCGTCTGTCCACCCACTGCCAGCGCACCTCGATGGGCGGCGACGTCGATCCCGAAAGCGGCGCCCGAGATCACGGCCACATCGGCCAACGCTGCGCACCCGCCGATCTCGCCAGCAGCCGTGTCGCCGTAGGACGTGGACGCCCGGGCCCCGACGACCGCCACCGAACACTCCACCTCGTTGAGCGGCAGCGGACCCCGCACCCAGAGCCCCACCGGCACTCCCCCGCGCTCGTGCAGCGCGGGCACCCCTTCCAAGCCCCTGAGTTGGTGGGGCCACTCATCGTCAGCTGGGGTCACGAACCGGAGGCCGAGCCGTTCGGCCTGCTCGAGTTCTCGAACCGGGTCGACCCGGGTCAGCCGACTCGCCACGTCGTCGGCGAGACCATCGTCGTCGTTGCCACTGAGCAGCAGCTCGTGAACCCGGACCGCTCCGAGCTCGGCCACGAGAGCAGTCAGGCGCACGTCTCCCGGCTCGGCAAGCCGACTCAGCGCCGCCCGGGCCAGACGATCATCGAGCCTGCTCATCCGGCCCTGCGTTCCCACGTGGCCGACAACAACGGCTCTCCGGTTCGCAGGCGCAGTGCCGTCTCGACCTCGTCTGCGCCCACGCTCGACTCGCTGCCTTGCTCGCCGAGACTGCGAAGGTCAGCGATCGTGAGCGCCAGGCGATGCACGCGCACCGCGCCTCGACTGCTGAGCTGGCCGCCGTACAACGCGGCGTCGAGCAGCCGCCGGCCAGCATCGTCCAGAGGCCACCGATCGCGGAGTACCGGTCCGGGTACATGAGCGTTCAAGCGCCAGCCGCACCCGTGGTACCGCTCGCGCTGGAGGGCCCGAGCCGCGGCCACCCGTTGCTTGATGACCAGCGAGCTCTCACTGGGCTCACCTCGCTCGTGCGGTTGAAGCCCCGCGACGTGCCGAGTCATGTCGATTCGATCGGCGAGTGGGCCGTTCAGCTTCGAGCGGTACTCACGCAGCTGCTGCGACCGACACTCGCACCTGCTCTGGCCCACGCGCACGGAGTAGTTGCCACACGGGCAGGGATTGCAGGCGAGCACGAGCATCCCCCTAGCCGGGAGGGTGACCGACTCGTCGCGCCGTGCGATCGTGATGTCGCCGCTCTCGAGCGGTTGTCGCAGCGCCTCGATGATGTCATTGCGAAAAAGCGGGAACTCGTCGAGAAAAAGCAGGCCCGAGTGCGCCCGGCTGATCTCGCCCGGGCGGACCTGCCCGCTCCCACCGCCGATCAAGCTGGTCTTGCTGGCGTCGTGGTGCGGCGCGCAGTACGGCGGCGCGGTGATCAGCTCGTCGCCGGGCTCGAGCGCACCGGCCAGCGAGTGGATCGCCGTCAGCTCAAGCGCCTCCTCGGGTGAGAGATCCGGCAGGATCGAGTGGATCCGCTCAGCCAGGCTGGTCTTGCCGGCTCCCTTCGGCCCCGAGAGCAAGATGGCGTGGCCTCCTGCCGCAGCAACCTCCGCGGCGTACTTGGCGTCGGCCATGCCGTCGAGGTCGGCAAAGTCCACCGACTCCAGCCGTTCTTCGCCGCGCCACGTCAACAGTCGAGTGCCCGACATCGGCGCGACGGGTGGCGCCAATGGCACCTCCTCGTCTCGCAGCTCAGCCACCACCTGGGCCAACGACCGCATGCCCAGCACAGACATGCCCGGCACCATCGCTGCCTCGCGCGACTGGGGCTCGGGCACGAACACGTGCCGGATGCCGCGCTCCGCAGCCGCCAGCACCATCGGGAGGACCCCCGGCACCGACCTGAGCCCTCCGTCGAGAGTCAGCTCGCCGATGAAGGCGGTGCCAGCGAGCGCCTCGCGGGGCACGGAGTCGTCGGCGGCGAGCAACCCCACAGCCATCGCCAAGTCGAAATGGGCGCCGCGCTTGGCCAGGTCGGTGGGCGAGAGCAGAACGGTGATCCGCTTGGTGGTTCCGGGCCACCTCAGGTCGCTGTTGATGATCGCCATCCGCACGCGATCGGCACCCTCCCGCAACGAGACGTCAGGGCGGCCCACCAACGTGAAGCCCGCCTGCCCGGGTGAGACGTCGGCCTGTACGTCGATCAGGTGGCCGAGTGCCCCGTGGAGCGAGACGGTGCGTGCGGTTGCGACGGCCATCAGGCGAGTCCTCGCACGTGGTCGACCACGGCCGGACCCCGCCGAGGTCGGAGGACGGCGACGAGGTCGACCCTGGTCTCGCGAGGCGCAAGCCCTCGCGCCGCCGCCCATCTGCCGGCGAGCAGGTGGAGTCGTGCCAGCTTCTCGTCGGTGATCGCCTCGTGCGGTGAACCGGCGAGCAGGCTGGTGCGGGTCTTGACCTCGCACACGACGAGCACGTCGCCATCGCGCAGCACTAGGTCGATCTCTCCGGCATCGCAGCGCCAGTTGCGGTCGAGCAGCGTCATGCCCAGCTCGTCGACGAGGTGTCGGGCAGCTATCTGCTC
>JBAUWM010000240.1:0-4967 GCA_049583775.1 Nocardioides sp. | reverse complement strand
ACCGAGGTTCTCGTTCGGCCGGGTCTTGGTGGACGTGACGTTGTCGAGATACGCGAGCATCGCCGGGTGGCTGATCGCGGCCAGCAGCAGATCGTCGAAGCGGCCAAGGGCGCGGGAGCGGATCGCGTCGCCGTACGAGGCGCGCGCCAGGTACTGGATCTCGCCGAGCGCCGGCACGTGCGGGTGATTCTCCCAGAACTCGGTGAGCACCTCGCGCACCTGGTGCGGGGTGAGCACCCGTCGCAGCAGCAGCCGGTTCCCGTAGTCCCTCATCACCTGATAGCCGGGGCGTGTGCCGGCTTGGGCGCGTGCGATCAACTGACCCGGGTCGAGGTGCAGGTCGGGCCACCAGTCGGCCAGGCTCTCGTCGGAGCGACTGTCGGCCGCGGCCACCTGCTTCTGGAGCCAGGCTCCGGCCCCGCCAGAAGCGAGCACTTCAGCCGTCAGTTGCGGCGTCAGCCCGTAGCTGAAGCGGGACACCAGGTGCCGGTCGCTGGCCGAGAGCACCTTGGTCGCTGAGTACTTGCCGGGCGCGTACGGCCGTGGCTTGCGCCTCCTGGGCTTCGACCTCGACACCGCGGTACGTGACTGCGTCTGCGTTCCCATCCCCATGGAAGACGAGTTTGCTCTTTCCCAGCCTTGATCGTCAGCGGTATGGCGACGCTTCGCCAGGTTCTGACCGATCGGCCACGACGACTAGTCACGGGGTGCGCCGAGGCGCCGCCGTCAGGGGGTGTAGGTCACCCCGACCGCGTTGGCCACCGATCGCTGCGACCCGTCAGACGGGGAGTTGATGACGCCGACCGCGCCGCTGGGGCGCTTGGCGACCATGGTGGAGGATCCCCCGCCATCGAGGTTGAGGGCCTCGTCGGCGCCCAGGTCGATCATCAGGTTGGCGAGCTCGACCATGGTGTAGCCGCGGCTGAAGCTCTGCCGTCCGTCGATCACCAGGAGCAGGATCTCGTGGGTGTCGCGGTCGATGCCGATGGCGGTGCGCGGGTGCATCTCGCGGTCGTCGACCACCTCGATCAGACCGTCGCGCACCAGGAACTTGTTGCCGGTGATGGCCATCTTGGGCGCGCTCTGCAGTCGCGGCTTGATGCTCACCTTGGACCCCTGCTTGAGCCGAACCAGTTCTGCGGCGCCCGGGCCGCGGCCGACCAGCATCAAGCCCTTGATGCTGGTGTTGCTGGGCAGCTTCACGGAGTTGCGAACGACCCGACCTCGCTCGACCCTCACCATGCGCACCTGCTTGGTCTGGCCACCGGTGATGCGATAGCCCGACGTGCTGCCCCAGGCCGGTGTGTAGAGCCCGACACTGCCGAGCTGCACCTCGGGGGAGTTGACGTTGGTGATCTCGATGCCCGGGTGCTCGGTGATCGTGGTGCGCACCGAAAGAGCGCCGATGTCTGCGGTGCCGTTGCGGCGAATGTAGAAGGCCGAGTTCCAGCCTTCGGTGCGGCCGTTGAGCAGGCCACGCTGCCGGTCGCGGCCGATGCCCAACGGGGCACCGGTGTCGCCGATGTCGAAGAAGTCGCCGTTGACGCCGGCGATCGCGCCGTCGCGAGCGAGCATCGCGGTCACCGAGGCGGTGCGCTTGACCGCGCCGTCGTTGGCGTAGTCGACGGTCACCCCGGGTGCCAGGTAGTCGACGGCGAGCAGGTGGGCGCGGATGGGCCCTCGCGCGTCGAGCTGGTCCCAGATCGAGGCCTGCACGCCGGGCACCACTTCCCACTGGGCGCGCATCGAGGTGTCACGAAACGCCCGCAGCGACATCGGGACGTCGCGGGCCACAGCGCCTGACACCCGGTCGCTGGTCTGCGGCTTGCTGGTGCCGATCACCCGTCCGAGCGGGGGGTCGGCACGGTGCTTGGCATGTGGGTCAGCGCCGGGCTCGGCGTTGCTGGTGGCGCCCGTCAGGGCGGTCGGGGCAAGGATCGCGAGCAGGCAGGCCACAGCGAGCGAGGGGAAGGTTCGCACCACCCCAGGGTAAAGAACTCAGCGGCGCACCACGGGGAGGTGAACCACCGTGTTGTCGATCAGGATCGCGCCCGGCGTGCGGGAGCCCATGCCCACGAACGTATCGCTGATCGGCGACACGATCAGGTAGAGGAACTGCCCCTTCGGCACCTTGACCGCCACCGAGGGCAGATCCACGCGACGCGCGGCCCCGCTGACCGGCATCGGCTCGGAGAGCGGAAGCACGTTGTTCTGCACCAGGCGGGCGTCGAGTGGTGACGCGCCCACGCCGAGCCCCAGGAACATCCGGTTCTGCACGCCGAGCGCAGTCACGGCGCCGGTGAGGTAGGGCGTCCCCGCGACGGTGATCGGGCCGGCTGCGATCTCGACCGGGATGGGCGCGCTCACGGCGGTCAGGTTGCCGACCGAGCCGAGGTCGACCTTCTGGGCGGCCTTGACCGACTTCACGCTGATGCAGTCGGAGCCGGCGGTGGCGAGGTGGATCCTGTTGAAGCCGGTGAGGTTGCGGTCGCGCCCGCGGAGCACCTCGTCGAAGAACCGGATCGAGAGCTGCTCGAAATCCTTGCTCCCCAGCGCCTTGCTGCAGGGATCAGACGTCACGTTGACGCCCTGCGGGAACACGGCCGGCAGCACGTGGCCGCCGTTGTACCCGACGAAGATGCTCTGCTTGCGGGCGCGCGGTGTGATCGCGGTGCGCCAGTTGGTCAAGCCCTGCTCGAGCGGGAAGAGCCCGTCGGTGGTGCCTTGGCCGAACAGCACAGGGATGTCCAGCTTGCGGCCGTTCTTTACGTGGTAAGCCGGTCCGTTCTTCTCGAAGAAGGCGGAAAGATTCTCGGTGCCGGGCTCGGCACCGTCGGGGAAGGTGCCCTGGACCGCGCCCTCCACCAGTCCCTTGTAGATGTAGGGCGGCAGGGCATTGCTGGGCAACGCGGCGGCGCTCAGCGCCAGCGCCCACTCCGTGCGGACGACGCCCTCGGGTGCCAAGCTGCCCTCGAGGTCGTTCCACGTGATCTGCGGCGCCAGGGCGTCGAAGATCGGCTTGCC
Organism: Nocardioides sp.; assembly: GCA_049583775.1. Taxonomy (GTDB): domain Bacteria; phylum Actinomycetota; class Actinomycetes; order Propionibacteriales; family Nocardioidaceae; genus Nocardioides. The sequence continues at coordinate 1,943 of JBAUWM010000240.1, read as the reverse complement.
CTGCAGGCGCAGTTCCTCGAAGGCGCCGAGGAACTGGTAACCGCCGCCGTAACTGCCACCGACGGCGCCGAGCCGAGGGTCACCCGGGCCGTCTTGTTGCACCCAGGGCAGCTTGCTGATCAACACGACCAGCTTGCGAACGTCGACTCCCTCGAAGTCGGGATTCTCTACGTGCGCGAAGCCTTCGGAGATACCGAAGCCACGCTGGTCAAAGGAGAGGACGCCGTACCCGGCGGCAGTGAAGGCACTGATCTCCTTCTTGGTCGCGCGCTCTCCGGCCCAGCCGTGGCTGTGCATGATCATCGGTACGGGGCGTTTCGGGCTCGCGGGGCCGGGCTTGTAGATGGAGTAGCAGATCTTGACCGGGGCCGACTCGCCCGGCTCCGGCACGCTGTCGATGCAGTCCTTTGTCACCGACACCCGGGCCGGAGCGGCCACGGCGGCTGCCACGGGCGAGGGCGTGGTGAGGGACGGGACGGCGGCAAGCGTGGCCACGGTCAGGGTGGCAGCGAGCAGCGCGGCAGATCGACGTGTCATGACTGACACAACGAGCGGGGGTGGCGATCGTCACGCACGACAGGGAATGGCGCCGAGCTCGGCTAGTCCGGCGCGATCACCCGGCCCGTAGTCGGGGCGGGTGATGCCATCGGCGTACATCAGCTCAGTGGCGTCGTCGACGTGGTCGAGGCCGACGAGGTGTCCGAGCTCGTGGAGCAGCAGCGCCACCTGGAGCGCATCGCCGTTGGGATCGTCGGAGAATCGGTCGGTCGCATCGGTGTCGAGCACGACCGAGCCGCTCACGTAGGCGCGCAACCGACCCAGCGAGACCATGGTCGGTCCGCCCACCCCGGCCACGTCGTCGGCCAGGTCGTCGACCTCGTCCTCGTCGGCCCAGGCGATGATGACCGGGTCGGCCGAGCCGGTGCCGGAGCGTGCGCGCGAGGAGAAGTCGCGGTCGTCGGTGGTGCCTTCGTAGTCGAACTCGAGGCCCGTGCGGGCGCTCACCTCGTTGATCGCTTGCTCCACGTGTTGCTCCCAGCCGCTGGGTGCGGAGGTCGGGTTCACGACGTACCGGATCTGCGCACACGGGCTGAACCCCACGGGTCGACCGCTCCCAGGCTGGGTGTTCAAGAACGCGAACGGGCCGGTGGTGTCGGAGTCGACCGGCGGGAGGAAGCGATCCTCGACGCCCACCAGCGCGCGCAGCCGGGTGCTGATCGCGCTGTCGCTGAACGCGAGGTAGCCGGCGAGCACGATCGCGGTGATCACGATCGATAGCACCGTCACGGTGCGTTCTCGCTGCCGACCCATTGCCATTCGTCCATGATGACGGGCGTGTGGAACTCCTTCGTCGAGGGTGACAACCTCGACGTGCTCCGGAGCCTCGAGGCGGGCGTGATCGACCTCGTCTACATCGACCCGCCCTACAACACCGGCAACGACTTCGCCTACGTCGACGACTTCCGCGATCCGGTCACCGGCAGGGCCGGCCGACACGCGGCGTGGACCGTGATGATGCGCCCGCGGCTGGAGGAGGCGCGCCGCGTCTTGGCGGCCACCGGCGCGATCTTCGTGAGCATCGACGACAACGAGGCTGCTCATCTGCGACTGCTGATGGACGACGTCTTCGGCGAGGCCGCGTTCCTCGCCCAAGTGGTGGTGAACCTCAACCCCAAGGGCCGCCAGCTCGGAGGCGGGTTCGCCACCAGTCACGAGTACCTGCTGGTCTACGCCCGCGACCCGGCGTCCTGCGTGCTCGACGCGTCGACCGCCGACACGGTCGACCCCGACGACTTTCCGCTCATCACGCCAGACGGGCGCCGATTTCGGCACCTGCCGTTGCGCAACACCAACAAAAAGTTCAACCCGGTGACGGCCCCGACCCTGTCGTTCCCGGTCTGGGGGTCACTGGAGTCGGGCGAGGTGCGCACAGCCCCGTTCGA
>JBAUWM010000239.1:0-6736 GCA_049583775.1 Nocardioides sp. | reverse complement strand
CTTGGCCCAGCGGCCATTGCCGTCCATCACGATCGCGACGTGCCGTGGCACGAGGTCAGCGGGGATCGCTGGCGGTCGAGCGCCCGAGGCGTGCGGGGTCGGGGGTCGGACGGCGCGCTTCACGCGGGCACGTTAGCGCTCGACGTATTCCAACGAACGCAGTGACCGCTCGAGGTGCCAGGCCAGGAAGGCCGCGACCAGCGTGCTGGCCTCCTTGAGGTGTCGGGCGTCCGCCGCCTCGACGACGGGCCAATCTCCAGCCAACAGAGCTCCGAGCACCACGATCGTCTCGGCCGCGGGCGAGGCGGAGCCGGGAACTCGACAGGTGGTGCAGAGCATCCCGCCCATCGACGGATTGAACCAGCGGTGCGGGCCGGGGCGCACACAGTGCGCGCACACGTCGAACGACGGCGCATAGCCCGCGACTGAGAGCGAGCGCAGCAGGTAGGAGTCGAGCACCTGGCTCGGACGATGTTCGCCGGCCGTCATCGCGCGTAGTCCGCCGACGAGCAGCAGGAACTGCTGCACGGCCGGCTGTCTTTCCTCGGGCACCAGCCGATCGGCCGTCTCGAGCATCGCGGTGCCGGCGGTGTAGCGCTCGTAGTCGTTGCCGAGGCCACCCGAGAACGGGGTGCGCGTCTCGGCCTGGGTGATCGTGTCGAGCGAGCGCCCCTCGGCCAGCTGCAGATCGACGTAGGTGAACGGCTCGAGCCGGGAACCGAACTTGGAGGTGGTGCGCCGCACGCCCTTGGCCACGGCGCGCACCCGCCCGTGCTGACGGGTCAGCAGGGTGATGATGCGGTCGGCCTCGCCCAACTTGTGAGTGCGCAGCACGATCGCCTCGTCGCGATAGAGAGGCACCGCACCATTGTGCCGCCGGACTGGTCAGGAACCGCTGCGACGGGCCCGGCGTGGCGTCTTCCAACAGCCCAGCGCGAAACCCACAGCGGTCCGGTTGAGCCGATCTGGCCAGAACCGCCACTCCAACAAGGAGTGAGCCCGCACGAACGTCGCTCGCGGCATCTCCGCAGCCAACATCGCCGCGTCGGCGGCGGGGTGGATCGGGTCGGCCGGGTGACCGACGACCAACGCGGGCACCGTGATTGCGCGGCGCTGCTTCGACGACGGCGCCACCCGGCCGAAGAACAGGCCGTGCACGACGGCAGCCACCGAGTCGGGCCGCTGGTCGAGGGTGTCCAGCACGATGCCGATCCAGAAAGGCACCAGCCCCCGCGGCACCGGCCTGCTGAGCAACCGTGCTGCGCTCACGGTGACAGGCAGGTAGCGAGCGGCGAACATCAGCGGCGCGAACGCCATGATCCCGGCGTCCAAGGCGTTGTCGAGCACGGGCATCTCGACGATCAGGCCGCGTACCCGATCGGGTGCCACGACCGCCACTTCCAGCGAGACGTTCGCTCCCAGGGACGTTCCGCCCACCACGGCCTGTGGCGCGCCGAGGTGGTCGAGCAGGGCGACGACCTGCTCGGCAAAGGCGGTCATCGAGTAGACCAGCGGGTCGGCCGGTCGATCGGAGCGACCGTGGCCCAACAGGTCGAGGGTGACGACGTGGAGCCCCTCGGCAGCCAGCGCCCGGGCCAGGGGTTGCTGCATGCGCCGGGGCATCAGTTGCCCGTGCAGCAGCACCACCCACGCATCGCCCGAGCCGTACTCGGTGTACTCCAGGCGGTCGCGCCCCGAGTCGCTCTCCAAGAAGAATTGACCGATGCGCTCGGAGACCAACATGGCCGGGACACTACTGCTCACCCCGCTGGACCGGCAGCGCTGCATCGGGCTTGAGGGGAGCTTGCTGGTCTAGACCAATATCGGTGGTGTGCGTGTGCCCCCACGCGCACGCGTGGGATCCGTGAGACTGGAGCGTGTGAACACCCGGGGGGCGCGATGGTGAGTCGTCGCGGCAGCGCGTTGATGCTCGGCGCGGTCGCGCTCTTCCAAGCCGCGCAGGCGCTCGAGCCCGCGGAGCACGCCCAGATCGCCTCCTGGTGGACCTGGGTGGGCTTGAGTGTGGCCTTGCTCGCTCGGGCGCCGCTGACCCGGTGGCCGGCGCTCGTGGCGGCTCTGCTCGTGGTCACCACGGCGGTCACCTGGATCGACGGCGCACCGGTCGGCGCGGCGGTCTTGACCGCGCTGGAAGGCGTGGTCGCCTCAGCCGCGGGAGCCGTGGTACTCACCGACCGGCTGCGGCGTCCCAGCAGTCTTCAGTCGTTGCTCGACCTTTGCAGAGCTGTCGGCGCCGCCCTGGTGTGCGGGGTGATCGCTGCCGCGACCCTGCCGTTCGTGGACGTCGGCCTGGCCCGGGTGCCGACGGCACCGTTCGACCTGTTCGCCCAGCACAGTGTCTCCACCCTGATCCTGATCGCCCTGGGCCTGGTGGCCGACCGAGTCGCGGTCAACCGGCCCGCTGGAACGGCGCTGGTGCTCCAGACCGTTTTGTTGTGGGGGTTGATCGCGGCGGTGTTCCTACCCGACACCACGGCACCAGTGTCCTACGCTCCGCTGCCGGCGCTGATCTGGGCAGCGCTCGCGTTCGACATCAGCGTCGTGGTCGGACAGCTGGCCGTCTTCGCGGCCGCCGTGCTCTCGTCGACGGCCTACGAGCGAGGGCCCTTCGGCTACGGCGCCAGCGAGGCAGCCATCTACGACCGCGACTGGCTCACGCCCGTGGTGCTCGGCTACTTGCTCTGTTGTGCCCTGATCACGTTGCCGCTGGCCGTGACCGTAGGCCAGAAGCGCGCACTCCAGGCCAAGTCCGGCTCCGACTCGCGGCTGCTGCGGCGCAACTTCACCGAGTCACCGATGGGCATGCTCTTCCTGCGCGGCCAGAACGGCCAGCTCGTCGTCGATGACGTCAACTCGTCCGCAGCGCGCATCCTCAACGGCACTCGCGAGTCACTCGCCGGTCGCGCCCTCGACCAGGTGCTCGACACCCTGGAACCGATGACCCCGGTGGTAGTCGACCTCGTGAGTGGCCGGGTCGACTCGTGGCACGGCCGTGCAGTGGCACTCGGACGACCGGGGAGCCGGCTCGACCTGGCGGTGGCGACGCTCGACGACCGTGACGGTGTGCACTACTTCTCTGCCCAGCTGCTCGACGTGACTCAGGAGCACGAGGCCCAGCGCCGCCTGCAGGAGGCACTCAAGCTCACCGACACGACGCTCGACACGACGGCCTGCGTGATCTTGGTGGTCGACTCGTCGGGGCGGATCGTGCGCGCAAACGCGGCCACGGCCGAGATCACCGGCTACACCGACGACGACCTGCTCGGCCATCTGGTGTGGGAGACGCCCCTGTCGTCGCTGACCCGTCCGCAGACCGAGGCGATGTTCCTATGGCCCAACCGGTCCGGCTCTCCGATGCTGCGCGAGCAGCGCTGCATGGCCGCTGACGGAAGCCCCCTGCTGATCATGTGGACCGAGAACGTCGTGCGCGACGAGTTCGGCCTGCCGACCTACGCCGTGCTCACGGGCATCGACGTCACCGCCGAGCGCAGCAGCACCGGCTTGATGTCGCACCTGCTGCAGGCCTCGATCTCGACCTCCATCATCGGGATCGACACCGCCGGACGGATGACCTTCGCGAACGCTGGCGCCGCACACATGCTGGGTTACAGCACCGAGGGCATGGTCGGCATGTCGTTCGCCGACCTGCTCGACCCGGCGGAGCTGCAGCAGCTGACCGGCGTCGCCGAAGGGGAGGACGCGCTCCAGCGCCTGCTGCGCAACCTGGGCGAGCAGACCGAGAGCCGGCCGATCGACACCTCGTGGCGCACGCGCGACGGTGGATCGGTGATCGTCTCGATGACGCTGAGCCGCACGAACTACGACGTGCAGGAGCGGGTCAGCTTCCTGTGCGTGGCTCGCGACGTCACCGAGCAACGGGAAGCCCAGCAGACGCTGGTGGCGGCAGCCGAGAAGGACCGCACGGCGCTGGCCCGCCTACAGGCGCTCGACCGGGCCAAGGACGAGTTCGTCTCGACGGTGTCGCACGAGCTGCGCACGCCAGTCACCAGCATCGTCGGCTACACCGAGATGCTGCGTGACGGCACCGTCGTCGATCCGTCGCCCGACCAGGCGCCGATGCTCGAGTCGATCGCGCGCAACGGCCAGCGGTTGATCGCGGTGTGCAACGACCTGTTGCTGCTCAGCGGCTTCGAGTCCGAGGCGATCCTCGGCCAGCGTGAGCCCACCGACCTGCGCCAGTGCCTGACCGCGGCCGAGGACGCCGTCGGCGCGCTGCTCGCCACCCGCGACCTGCAGCTCACCGTGCAGACCGGCCCCGAGGAGCTGATCGTGGTGGGCGACCGCGGCCAGCTCGACCGCGTGGTCATCAACCTGTTGAGCAATGCGATCAAGTTCACCCCCGATGGCGGGTCGGTGACGGCACGGGTGCAGCGCCTGGATTCTCGGGCGTTGATCACCGTGCGCGACTCGGGCATCGGCATCCCACCTGAAGACCACGAGTCGGTCTTCCAGCGGTTCTTCCGCACCGAACGCGCCCAGCACCTCGCCATTCAGGGCACCGGGCTCGGTCTCTCGATCGTCGCCTCGATCGTGGACGCCCACGCCGGGAAGATCGAGCTCGACTCCGAGCCCGGCGTGGGCACCACGTTCCGCGTATGGCTGCCGCTCAGCCCGAGCTGAACGGAGGTTGGTGAGCCTGAAGGTCAAGCCCGGTTGACGGCCCCGATGACGGCCTTCAACGAGGCGGTGACGATGTTCGGGTCGATACCGATCCCCCACAACACCTGGTCGCCGACCGCGCACTCGACGTAGGCGGCCGCGTACGAGTCGCCACCCGAGGTGAGCGCGTGCTCGGCGTAGTCGAGGATGCGCACGTCGAAGTCGTGGGGCAGCTCGTTGAGCGCGGCACAGAACGCGGAGAGCGGCCCGTTGCCCACGCCGTGCAGCATGCGCACCTCACCGTCGACGTAGACGTTGACGTCGAGCGCGTCCTTCTCACCCGCCGCCGAGCTCGTGTGCACCGAGTTGAGCTTGAGCGGGGTCTCCCGGTCGAGGTACTCAGCCCGGAAGATCGCCCAGATCTCCTCGGGCGTCACCTCGCCACCCTGGGTGTCGGTGCGCTCCTGGATCACCCGGCTGAACTCGATCTGCGCACGTCGGGGCAGATCGAGCTTGTGCTCGGTCTTGAGGATGTAGGCCACGCCGCCCTTGCCCGACTGGCTGTTGACCCGGATCACGGCCTCGTAGGTGCGCCCGACGTCCTTGGGGTCGATCGGCAGGTACGGGACGGCCCAGACGTGCTCGTCGATCGGCACTCCGGCCGCCTCGGCATCGCGCTCGAGAGCCTCGAAGCCCTTCTTGATGGCGTCTTGGTGCGAGCCGGAGAACGCCGTGTAGACGAGGTCTCCGCCGTAGGGGTGACGCTCGGCCACCGGCAGCTGGTTGCAGTACTCGACCGTGCGCCGAATCTCGTCGATGTCGCTGAAGTCGATCTGCGGGTCGATCCCCTGGGTGAACAGGTTCAGCCCCAGCGTGACCAGGCAGACGTTGCCAGTGCGCTCGCCGTTGCCGAACAGGCAGCCCTCGATCCGGTCAGCGCCGGCCAGATAGCCCAGCTCGGCTGCCGCGACCGCGGTGCCCCGGTCGTTGTGGGGGTGCAGCGACAGCACCACGTGCTCGCGGTGTGCGAGGTTGCGGTTCATCCACTCGATGGAGTCGGCATATACGTTCGGCGTCGCCATCTCGACCGTGGCCGGCAGGTTGATGATCACCGGCTTCTCGGCGCTCGGCTCGAAGACCTCCAGCACCTCGTTGCACACCCGTACCGCGAACTCCAGCTCGGTGCCGGTGTAGCTCTCCGGGCTGTACTCGTAGAAGACGGTGGTCTCCGGGATCGACTCCTCGTACTTCTTGCACAGCCGGGCGCCCTGCACCGCGATGTCGCAGATGCCGTCCATGTCCAGGCCGAACACCACGCGTCGCTGCAGGGCGGACGTCGAGTTGTACAGGTGCACGATTGCCTGCTTGGCACCCGCGATCGCCTCGTAGGTGCGCTCGATCAGCTCTTCACGCGCCTGGGTCAGCACCTGGATCACGACGTCGTCCGGGATCAGACCCTCGTCGATGAGCTGGCGGACGAAGTCGAAGTCGGTCTGGCTGGCGCTCGGGAAGCCGACCTCGATCTCCTTGTAGCCCATCTCCACCAGCAGCTTGAACATGGTGAGCTTGCGGGCCGGCGACATGGGGTCGATGAGGGCCTGGTTGCCGTCGCGCAGATCGACGGCGCACCACCGCGGGGCGGTGCTGATCGTGCGGTCGGGCCAGGTGCGGTCGGCCAGGACGACCGGGATGAACGGCTCGTAACGCTGGTACGGCATCCCGCTGGGCTGCTGGAATGGCATCCCGCTGGGCTGCTGAGGATTAGTCGTGGTGCTCATGCTTGCTCCTGCTGTGCTCGGGCTCTGATGGGCAGCCGGCGCGCGCAACCTCCGCAGCGAGGAGGTCGGCTGGTCAGACCTCGCTGCGGCAGCGAAGGAGAAGGAGTCGGGCCATGAGGACACCACCATAACTCACCAGTGAGCTGGACATGCCCGCACGGGCTAGCCTCGGCCGAGTGAAGGTCCTGCTCACCGGCGCAGCCGGCTTCATCGGCACCGCGATCGGCGAGGAGCTGGACGCTGCCGGCCACGAGGTGGTGCGCGTCGACCTGATGCTCGAGCAAGCGCACGGCGTGGCCGTGGCGCCAGACGGGGTGCAC
>JBAUWM010000238.1:0-8714 GCA_049583775.1 Nocardioides sp. | reverse complement strand
CGGCCGCTCGGCCCGCTTCTACGCCGTGGTCGCCCGCGACAGCGTCGACGCCGACTTCGCGCAGAACCGCCAGCGCTTCCTGGCCGAGCAGGGCTACGCCTACCGGATCGTCGACGCAGAGGACCTGCCCGCCTGAGACTGGAGCAGTTTCCGCACGGCGATCTCGACGCGGCCGTAAACCCACCAAGCAGCCACGCCCAGCGCGATCGAGACGACGAGCGCCGCTACCGGGTAGCCGGCGTCCTCGAGCGGCGGGTAGACCTGCCAGTGGGTGAGGTAGATCCACAAAGAGGCGCCACCCACCACGCGGACGGCGGACGCGACTGCACGCGGCACTGACACCGGCCGCGCCCAGAGCAACAGTGCGATGCCCGCCACGACGATCAGCTCGCGCTGAACATCGCCGAAGAACCCCAGACTGCCGATGGTTGCCAGCGCCACGACGGTGGCCCGCTGCGCGGTGGTGCGAGCCTCCGCGGCGGCCCACCCTGCCGCCACGCACCACAGCACCAGCAGGGTCGAGTAGCGCTCGGTCTCCGAGGTCTCGATCCCGGTCGTGCACCAGCGCAACGCCACCGCTCCCACGAGGACGACGACGGGAGCGGCGAATCGTTGCTCACGCTGCCAGCGGGAGATCGGGCCGACCGCCAGCGCCAAGGCGATGGCCACGGTGCTCCACACTGCAGCCTCGAGGAACCAGAAGTGCCACTGGTCGGTCCACTGGTCTCCGCCGAGGGATCCGTTGAGCAGTAGCACCGTCGCCGGTCGGTACTGCCCCGTGACCACGGCGATGGTGCCGATCCAGATCACGGCAGGCAGAGCGACCAGCGCGGCAGAACGCAGCAGCCGCCGCACGCGAGCCCGGTGGCCAACGACTGCCCCGCCGAAGCGAGCCAGGTTGAAGCCCACGACGGCGAGCAGCACGTGTGCTCCGCCGGCGACCTGGGCCAGGTCAACGTGGGTCACCAGGACCATCAAGATCGCCAGTCCCCGCAGCAGAGCGCTCATCTCGACCGGGGCACTGAGCCGACGTCGCGTCGTTCCGGCGCCCGCCAGCTCGGTGATGCTTCGCTCGTGCCATCGCGTCGGGAGCCCCCCGAGCAGCCGCCCCAGACGAGCCGAGACCTCCACGAACGAGAGCGAGTCGCCCCCGAGGGAGACGAAGGAGTCGTCGAGTTTCGCGTCGGGGCGGCCGAGCAGGACGGCGTACAGGTCGCGCACGCCTTCGGGCGTCACCGGTGCGGGGCCAGCGGTGCTTGCGGCCGTGGTCATGGCGCGCAGGTGATGCAGAAGCGCCGTGTAGTCAGTCTTGCCCGCTGACGTCGTCGGCACGACCTCGAGCCGGTGCACGTGCACTGCCGAGGGCGGTAGGCCGGAAGCGGACACGACTTTCGCGCGCAACGGTTGGGTGCGCCGCGCAGCGGTGGTGAAGACGTGCAGGGCGTCGCCATCGGCGATGATCCGGCACCCGGGATCGGCCTGCTGCTCAAGCCTCTCGAGATCGACGCGCAACCCGAACACCTTGGCCTGACGGTTGAGCCTCCCGATGATCTGCCACAGGCCCTCTGGAGTCAGTCGCGCGAGGTCGCCGGTCCGCAGCTCGGTCAGCTCGGGGCCGCGGGCCAGGTCGGCGGGCTGGTGGGCGTAACCCATCATCACGTTGGGGCCGCGGTAGACGAGCTCGCCGACGCCGGTGCCCTCCAGGTCGTGGCCCTGGGCCGCCACGAGGTCGAACGCGCCACCGGGTACAGGCACGCCGATGGTCTCGGGATGACGCGCGACCAGCGCGGGGGGCAGAAAGGCCATCCGCGCGGTGGCCTCGGTCTGCCCGTACATCACGAAGAGGTCCCAGCCTCGCGCCTGACCGAGCTCGGAATAGCGACGCACTTGATCGGGTGGCATCCGGCCGCCGGCCTGGGTCACGTAACGCAGGCTCGGCACATCACGCTCGGCAAAGCCGCTGGCGTCGAGCAGGTCAAAGGTGAAGGGCACCCCGGCGAGACTCGACACCCGCTCGCGACGCACGAGGTCCCAGAAGCACTCATCGGCCACCGAGCCGTCGGTGAGCACCACGGAGGCCCCGGCCCACAGGTGACTGGTGAGCACCGAGAGCCCGTAGCAGTAGTGCAGGGGCAGCGACGTGACAGCTCGGTCGTCGGGGCGAATGGCCAGGTACTCCGCGATGCTGGCCGCGTTGGCTGCCACGTTCTCGCGCGAGAGCCGAACCACCTTGGGCGACCCGGTGGACCCCGACGTCGAGAGCAGGACGGCGAGGTCGGGGTGCAGATCGGCGGCACCGCGATAGGTCTGGACCATCTCGTCGCAGCGGGTGCCAGCGTCGGCGCCGACCAGAAGCACCGGGTGGTGCGCGGCGAGGGCCGCGAGGTATCGGACGACGGTGGGCACGTCATTGCGCGCCTCGAGCACGACGACGCCTCGTTGCGGCCCCAGCCGGAGCGCCTCGGCGGAGACCTCCTCGGCCAGTTCGGCGTAGGTCATCGATCGGTCGGGGCCGATCAGAGCGGTGGCTTCCGGCCGCCCGCGCAGCAAGAAAAGGTCAGGAGTGAGGATCGGGGTCGCGGCGAGCCCGTGGTGGGTGGTGGTCACGACACGGATCCCCCGAAGGCGACGACGTCGCCCACGACGCGCACCCTGACGCGCGACCCCCGGGCCGGGATGGCGGCGGCGGGGGTGCGGGCCACCAGTTCTTCACCTGTTTCGGCCAGCACTACCCGCACGGTTGCGTCGTGGCCGAAGAAGCTGATCTCGAGCACGGTGGCCTCGGCACCGTCGTCGCTGGACGTCAACACCTCGACCTGCTCGGCCCGAACGGCGAGTTGCACTGCCCCCGATCTCGGGTGCCGCAACGCGACCCTTCCGAGCACGCTCTCGGCGCTATGGCCGTCGGCCGCGGCCTGGGCGCCGATGAGCGAGGCGTGGCCGATGAACGCCGCGACCACCTCGTCGGCCGGCGCCAGGTAGACCTCCGCTGGGGCAGCAACCTGACGGAACCGGCCGGCGTCCATGACCGCCACCTGGTCGGCCAGCGAGAGCGCCTCGCCCTGGTCATGGGTCACGAGCACTCCGGCGGCGCCTCCGGCTTGGAGCGCGCGCACGACCGAGCGTCCGGTCTCCTCGCGCAGGCCGGCATCGAGACCGGAGAAGGGTTCGTCGAGCAGCACGACCCGCGGGCGAGGAGCGAGAGCGCGAGCCAGCGCGACCCGCTGCTGCTGACCTCCCGAGAGCTCGTGGGGTTGTCGGACGGCCATGGCTCGGGGCAGCTCGACGAGCTCGAGCATCTCGTCGATCCGCTGACCGCCACGCTGCGAGCGCGGCAAGCCGAAGCCGATGTTGGCGGCCACGTCGAGGTGCGGGAACAACGCTCCCTCCTGAGGCACGTAGCCGATGCCGCGCCGTCGCGGCGGCACGGCGCGGCCAGACCCGGTGAGCTCGCGGCCAGCCACGTGCACCGTGCCTGCGGCCGCGGGGACGAAGCCCGCGATCACGCGTAGCAGCGTGGTCTTCCCACAGCCTGACGACCCGAGGACGGCCGTGACGCCGGCGTTCATCGAGAGGTCGACGCCCTGGAGCACCGTGTTCTCGCCGTAGGAGGCCGTCACTCCTCGAACCTCCAACGCAGGCGCGTCGACGTCGCTCTGCCTCATCGCGCACCTCCGAGGCTGACTCGGCTCAGCAGCCAGGTGGCCGGTATCGACAGCACGATCATCGCCAGCGCGTACGGCGCCGCCGCTCCGTAGGCCACCGATGAAGCGTCCGACCAGAAGCGCGTGGCAAGTGTCGAGGTTCCCGTCGGAGACAGCAGCAGTGTGGCGGTGAGCTCGGTCGAGACCGCGAGCGACACCAGGGCCACGGCTGCACCGAGGCCCGGGGCGATCAGTGGCACCGTGACGCGCAGCGCGGTGCGGGTGCCCGAGCACCCGAGCGAGCGGGCGACGTCCTCCAGCACCGGAGGCACCAGCTCGAGCGTGGCACGCACGCTGACGAGGGCACGCGGCAAGAACAGCACGGCGTAGCCCACCAGCAGCAGCAGCACGGTCTGATAGACCGACGGGACCCACCGGATCGACACGGTGACCAGGGCCAGGGCCACGACGATTCCGGGCACCGCGCTAGCCGTGTAGGCACTCCGCTCGACGACCGCGGTCAGCCAGCCGCGGTGACGCACACCGAGCCAGGCCACGGGAAGGGCCGCAAGGGTGGCGATCGCACCAGCCGCCGCGGCGAGACCGAGCGTGGTGCCCGCGGCCGCGGTGAGTTCACCGACATCGATGCCGGTCGAGCTGCCCCGTGCCAACCAGCGCACCAGGCTCAGCAGTGGGACGGCGAGCGCGAGGGCCACGAGGGCACCCATGAGCCCCATGACCAGAGGCGTGCGCGTGCCCAGCACCACCCGCTCGACCCGACGGTTGGCTCCCGAGCCCACGCGTGAGCGCCGTCGGCGTCCCCGCCCCAGGGCCTCGGCACCCAGGAGCGCCACGCAGAAGAGCATGAGCACGCCAGCCAGGAGCGTGGCGGCCGGGCCGTTGAACGCCGCGCCGTACTGCTGGAGGATCGCGGTGGTCAGCGTCGGGTAGTTGAGCAGCTGGAGCGCGCCGTACTCGGCCAACAGGTGCAGGCCGACCAGCAGCGCGCCACCCAGGACCGCTGGACTGATCGCCGGGAGCACCACCCGAACGAAGCGAGAGCCAGCGCCATGACCCAGGGTGGCGCCGACCTCCTCGAGACCGGGATCGAGCCACCGCAGCGCTGCGACGGTGGGCAGGTAGACCAGCGGGTAGTACGACAAGCTCACCACCAGCACGGCGCCGGCGTAGCTCTGCACCGCATGGGTGGTCGAGACCCAGCCGTAACCGTTGACGAAGGCGGGCACCGCCAGCGGCGCACACATCAACCCGTGCCACCACGACCGGCCCGGCAGGTCAGTGCGCTCGACCACCCACGCGGCACCGACCCCGAGCGCGGTGCTCAGCATCACGCCGGCGACCAGCAGCCGCGTGGTGTTCCACAGCAGCTCCCCGATCCGCGGGCGCACCAGGAAGTCGTAGGCCTCACCGAATCCGAGCTCAGCGGTGGAGAAGACCACGTAGCCCATCGGCAGCAGGCAGATGGCGGCGACCGCGATGCCCACCGCGAGCAGCGACCTCGGGGCCCGAGCAGTCGAACGGCTCGCGGCCGGCGGCCGCGCCATCAAGACGCTCAGAGGAACCCGGCTTCGGTCATCAGGTCGACCACCGTGTCGCTGTCGAGGTCGGAGATGTCGACGGCCGGAGGCTCGAGCTCGGCAAAGGGCTTCACCGGAGGCTCGAGCGAGACTGCGGGGTTGAGCGGGTACTCCAGCGCGTAGCTGTCGGCCAGACCCTGCTGCCCGGCTTCGCTGGTGAGGAACTCGACGAAGGCCTGCGCGTCGTCCGCGTTGTCGCTCGACGCGAGCACACCTGCGCCAGAGACGCTGACGAACGCGCCCGGGTCTTGGTCGCCGAAGAAGTAGAGCGCGCTGTTGTCGCTCACCTCGCCGGACTCCTCCTGGTCGCGGTACCAGTAGTAGTGGTAGATGATCCCGACCTCCGACTCCCCGGAGTTCACCGACTCGAGCACCACGTTGTTGCCGTCGTAGACAGTGCCGTTGGCCTTGATTCCGGCCAGCCACGCGCGGGTGGCGTCTTCGCCCTCGAGGGCGAGCACCGCCGCGACGATGGCCTGGAAGTCGGCCCCCGCCGGCGAGAACGAGATCCGCCCTGCCCACTCCGAGGACGCCAGGTCGAGCAGGGAGTCTGGAAGCTCGGACTCCTGCACCAGGTCGGTGTTGTACACGAGAACGGTGGAGCGGGCGACGAAGCCGGTCCACATGCCGCTGTCGGGCTTGAACTGGTCGGGGATCGGCGCACTGAGTGCGTCGGGCAAGGGTGCGAACAGGCCTTCACGCTCGACCGCTGCCATGGCTGGCGAGTTCTCGGTCAGGAACACGTCTGCCGGTGAGGCGTCGCCCTCGGCCACCAACTGGGCGGCCAGCTCGAGGTCCTTGCCGTTGCGCAGCTCGACCTCGATCCCCGTCTCCTCGGTGAAGGCGGGAGCAAGCTCCTCGATCAGCTGCTCGTGCTGGGCGTTGTAGACGACGATCGATGGGCCGTCGTCACCGCCGCAGGCGGTCAACATCAGCGGCAGCGCGAGGGGAAGGACGAGGGCGAGCGGGCGCAGGATTCGGCGGTTCATCGGGCACTCTCTAGTAAGGAATGCCTAACCATACGTCACCCGATCCGGGTGGCGCGATCTAGCCGACCGGTTGCCCGGGAGGAGACTCGTCGAGGACCGTGATCGTCTGCGTGACCCGCTCCTCACCGACGAAGAAGCGCACGGTCAGCTTCTCGGGCCCTTCTCGGCGGGCATCGCGAGCGATCGGGATCGTCAGTGTGGTTTCGGTTTCGCCAACGCGGATCTGGTCGTAGAGACCGACGTAGAGCCGCCAGAGGGGTTGGCGAAGCCGCGAGACGTCGGCCCGCTTCTCCAGCCAGGAAAGCGGCACGTCGTTGCCCCGTAGGTCTTCGCCCGGCCCCTTGATCGCCTGACTGCCGACGTAGAGGTCGTAGTCGACGCGCCCAGCCAGAGACACCGTCCACTCGATCGACTCACCCTCGTGAACGACGGCCTGAGTGGGCACGACGGTGATCTCGGGCGTCGCGTCGTCGTCGACGACGTCCAGTCGCCCCAGGTAGTCGCCGGTAGCGAGGCCACGGATCGGCCAGACCGACACCTGGGTTTGGCTGTCGTAGTCGTCCAGCAGGTCGGCGGTGTAGACGATCGGGATGCTGCCGCCGGTCTGGCCGGGGGCGACGTCGACGGTCAGCCGGTGCACGCTGCCCCTGGCTTGACCCACGATCTGGGCGACGAACCGGGAGGGGCGAAGGACCGGCGAGGTGATGGTGAACGGCACGCGAGCTGTGTGCCGACCGTTCTCGTCGCCTTCGTCGAGCTTCAGCTGGCCCAGGTTCAGCTGGGGCAAGCGAACTGCGGGAACGGGCGCCAAGGTGGCCGGGGCGGTCGCGACGTCGGCGACCCACACCCGCCCTCGCGCGCTCTTGCTGACCAGCTCGACGGAGGTGATGTCAGTGAGATCGACCCCTGCCGCGGGCATCGGGTCGGCGATGAGAGCTTGGGCCCAGAGCTTGGTGAGGCCAGGCACGTCGGGCAGCGGCTCCACTGGCTCGCCACCAGCCAGCGCCAGCACCGCGCTCGCTCCGGTGCTGTCACCCAAGCGCACGGCCAGGTCGACGGCTCCCCTGCGTGGGTCGATGATCGTGCGGAGCTCGAGCCGTCGAGCCGACAGGTCGAGTGCTTCGTCGAATCGGAGGCCTCCGGTGGCGCCGACCCGGTTCCATGCCATCTCGAAGAACTGGCGCGTCGGCGCTCCCTCGCCCGGGCTGGTCCAGTGCGGCGTGACCACGCTGCTGAGGGCGCGGCCGCACACCGCGAACGAGGTGCTCTCAAACGTCGCGACTCCCGAGCAGAGCCTGGTGGCGGCGGCGCCCTGCGTCAGCGTCGGCGTCGCCTCGATGCCGGGCCGACGCAGCTCGCGTCCGCCTCCGATCGCATGGCTGAGCACGTTGGATTCGCCGATCGAGGCCACGGTGACAGCCGAGCCGTCGAACAGCGGCAGGTAGCGGTCGTTCCCCGTGAACAGGGCCACCGCCCCGGCGATGTAGGCCTGACCGACAGCGCGCTGCCCACCGGCCTTGAGCCGTTCGGGGTGCTTTCGCCCGCAGGGCGCGGAAGCCTCGCCGAACCAGTCGTCGAACGAAGGTGCCGCGGCGATCCGCGGCGTCCACTCGGTGTTGAAGAAGTTGTGGTTGGCACCCATGACGAGCACCGAGCTCTTCAGCGAGGTGTCGTCGGCGGCGACGTCACGACCGGTGTCGGTGAAGCGTTGGCCCTGGAGGTCGGACACGTCGCCGTCGCAGTAGGGCAGGACCGTCACCGTGGGCACGTAGGGGGCCGAGTGCGAGGCGAAGTCGGTAGGGGCGAGCAGCACCTGGCCCGCGATCCGGTACGGCGCCGTGAGCGGGATGTCGATCGCGGCGCGGTCGACTCCCTCGCCGCCACGGCTGTGCCCCACCAGCACGACCTGGTTGAGGTCGACCCGGTGCTCGGCGGCCAGGTCGACCCAGTGCTCGAGGTGCTCCTGCACGATGCGCGCCCGCGCACCGGCACCGCCGTCAGGGAGCCGGTAGTCCTGCGCGTTGATGCCGTTGACCCGGATCGAGACGGTGGTGAAGCCCTGGGAGGCCAACAACTCCTGGGCGTAGACGTAGCCGAGGTGGCTCGGGATCTCGCGAGCGGGCGCCTTGCACGGCCAGGTGCCGTCGTCTGCTCCCGGCTCCCCCTCGGGGGCGGTCGGGTCGTAGCAGACGCCGTGACGCCCATGCAGGAACAGAACCAGTGGGCGGGGAGGCACGGGGGCGAAGGTCTGGATGTTGTTGCCCGGCTCGACGACGTGTCCGACCATCTCGATCGGCTGGCGCATCCCGGGCAGCTTGACCGGCTTGAGCTCATAGTCACTGGTGAGCACGTCGTAGGGACCGCGCTCTCCGGGGTCGGCTGCGTCCAGCAGTTCGGTGGCCCGGACTGCCGTCGGTTCGGCTGCTCCGGCGGACGCCTCGGCGCCGTCGAGGCCGGGCTCGTCGAGCCGGTCGCCCGAGAGC
>JBAUWM010000237.1:0-2337 GCA_049583775.1 Nocardioides sp. | reverse complement strand
GCGGTACCCGAACCTGTTGGTCAACGGCTCGGCCGGCATCGCGGTCGGCATGGCCACCAACATCCCTCCGCACAACCTGGTCGAGGTGGCCGAGGGCGCGCGCTGGGCCCTCGAGCACCCGGACGCCTCGCGCGAAGAGCTGCAAGACGCGCTCATCGAGCGGATCAAGGGACCCGACTTCCCCAACGGGGCGCTCATCGTCGGTCGTGAAGGCATCGAGCAGGCCTACCGCACGGGTCGCGGATCGGTCACCCAGCGGGCCGTCATCGAGATCGACGAGGACGCCAAGGGGCGCACTTGCCTCTCGATCACCGAGCTGCCCTACATGGTCAACCCCGACAACCTTGCGCTGAAGATCGCCGAGCTCGCCGACTCCGGCCGCGTACAGGGAATCGCCGATGTGCGCGACGACTCCTCGGGTCGCACCGGGCAGCGCCTAGTCGTGGTGCTCAAGCGCGATGCGGTCGCCCGAGTGGTGCTCAACAACTTGCTCAAGCACACCGAGCTGCAGACCAACTTCAGCGCCAACATGCTGGCCCTGGTCGATGGCGTGCCGCGCACGCTGTCGATCGACCAGTTCGTCAGCAACTGGGTGGCCCACCAGGTCGAGGTCATCCAGCGCCGAACCCGCTACCGCCTCGCCGAAGCAGAGAAGCGGGCTCACATCCTGCGCGGGCTGGTCAAGGCACTCGATGCCCTCGACGAGGTGATCGCCCTGATCCGCCGCTCGCCCGATGTCGAGGAGGCCCGCACCGGCTTGATGTCGTTGCTCGACGTCGACGAGCTCCAAGCCACCGCGATCCTGGACATGCAGCTGCGCCGCTTGGCGGCTCTGCAGCGCCAGAAGATCATCGACGACCTCGCTGCCATCGAGCTGGAGATCGCTGACCTCGAGGACATCCTCGCCAACGAGGCTCGGCAGCGGCAGATCATCGCCGACGAGCTCGCCGAGATCGTCGAGAAGTTCGGCAACGAGCGGCGCACCCAGATCATCGCGGCCGACGGCGACCTCTCGATGGAAGACCTGATCCCCGACGAAGAGCTCGTCGTCTCGATCACCCGCGGCGGCTACGCCAAGCGCACGCGCGCCGACCAGTACCGCACCCAGAAGCGCGGCGGCAAGGGCGTGCGTGGTGCGACCCTGCGCGGCGACGACGTGGTCGAGCACTTCATCGCCACGACCAACCACCACTGGTTGCTCTTCTTCACCACCGCGGGCCGGGTCTACCGCACCAAGGCCTACAACCTGCCCGAGGCGTCGCGCGACGCCAAGGGCGGGCACGTAGCCGGGTTGCTGTCGTTCCAGCCCGACGAGTCGATCGCCCAGGTGCTGGCGATCCGCGACTACGAGCAGATGCCCTACCTCGTGCTCGCCACCAGGCATGGGCTGGTCAAGAAGACCCGACTCGGCGACTACAACAGCCCGCGTCAGGCCGGTGTGATCGCGATCAACTTCCGCGACGGCCACCCGACCTTGGGACCCGACGAGCTCATCGGTGCCGAGCTGGTGGGTGACGACGACGACATCTTGCTCGTCTCGCGCAAGGGTTCGGCCATCCGGTTCAAGGCCGGCAACGACCAGCTGCGCCCGATGGGGCGCGCGACGTCCGGTGTCACCGGCATGAAGTTCCGCACCCCTGAAGACGCCGTGCTGTCGATGTCGGTCATTCGGGCTGCGCAGATCGCGGTCGAGGACGACGCGGCGGCGGCTGAGGAGCAGGGCCAGAAGGTCCAGTTCGTCTTCACGATCACCGACGGCGGTTTCGCCAAGCGGACCCCGATCTCGGAGTACCGGATCACCAACCGCGGCGGTCTCGGCATCAAGGCGATGGCATTGGCCAACGAGGACCGCGGGGTGCTGGTGGGTGGCTTCATCGTCGAGGATGGCGACGAGGTCATGTCGATCACCCAGGGCGGCCAGGTCGTGCGCAGCCCGATCAACGCCGACTTCCGACCTACCGGCCGCTCCACGATGGGCGTGAAGTTCGTGACGCCCAAGAGCGGCGACGCGGTGGCCGTCGTGGCCCGTTCGGTCGAGGCGAAGGCCGATGAGGGGGTCGATGAGGGGGTCGATGAGGAGGCCGAGGATGCCGACGCGGCCGACGGCTCGGAAGCTCCCTCGAGCGAGGCTTCGCCGAGCGCTGAAGTTGCCGATGCCCCGGCAGATGCCACAATCGAACCTGACGACGCCGAGCAGGGGCCCACGACCGTGGAGGATGACGACTGATGACCGAACGGTCTGGTTCTTCTCGCACGCCTACCCGTGAGTCTCAGACGGGCGCGAAGGGCGGCACGTCCGATCCGGGCGACGGCACCGCGGTCCGGCCAGGCCTGGCC
>JBAUWM010000236.1:0-2828 GCA_049583775.1 Nocardioides sp. | reverse complement strand
CCGCCTGTCATCTGATCATTCAGCAGAGCTGAGAGGAGGCAGAGCCGGATGCTCGACGCACCCAAAGGCGGCGGAAAGACGCGACGCGTCAGGTGAGGAGCAGGTCAAAGGCCTGTCTGATGACCTCCGCCCGGGTGCTGTCAGGATGCTCCAACCCGATCAGTGGATTGCTGACGAACAAGGCGTAGACGACGAGGCAACGCGCCTCGGCATCTGCGTTATCGGCGCAGAACTGGCCGAAGAGCTTTCGCAGGTACTCCATCCGCCGCTCGTCGACTCGGTGAAGCCGTTCGGCGACGATCGGATCGCGTCGGGCCCAATCCCTGATCGCGATCTCGGCCTGGATGCCCTGGCCGGTGAGACCGAATGCGATGGCGATCTCGAGAAGTTCGCGGAGCTTGTCCCGCGGGTCCGAGCCTCGGCTGTCGACCGTGTCGATGACGGTGTCGACAACTGCTTGCTCCCAGGAGGTCAGCATGCGATCAAGCAGATCGTTGCGGTTCGTGAAGTGCCAGTAGAACCCGCCCTTGCTGACGCCAAGCGCGGCGGCGAGCGCCTCTACCCGCACGGCGTCGGGACCGCCGGCGGCAAGCGCCTCGAAGGCGGCATCGACCCACGCGGAAGGGGGTGTCTTGCTGACGGCCACGAGGTGACTATACGCAGGCGTATTGACGCCAAGAATGTTCGGAACTTAGCCTCCATACGTAGGCGTATGGATGACGATCCCGAGGAGGTGAACATGGTCCAGCGAGTGCCGCTCCCGAACTTGGTGCGCCACGGCCTGCCCCGAGTCCTGGATAGTCTCCGCGCATGCTGACCGAGATCAATGGACATCAAACGCGACTCGTCGACGTGGGTGAGGGCGACCGCGTGCTGCTCACGCAAGGAGGGTGGATCGGCAATTGGGAGCTCTGGAAGTTGCAGGCAGAAGCGCTGAGCCAGCGGGGTTGGCGAGTCATCGCGTTCGACCACCGCGGCAGCGGAGCCTCCACGGCCCCAGTCGACCAGATCAGCCTCGACGCAATGGTCGATGACCTCCACGCGGTCATGGACCACTGTGGGGTCGAACGGGCAGTGCTCGCGGGCGAGTCGATGGGATCCCTTGTCGTTCAACGCGCAGCGGTCAAAGATCCCGAGCGGTTCTCCCACCTCGTCATCGTCTCGGGAGCCGCGCGGTTCCCACTCACCCCACCGCTGCGCCTCTTCGCCGCGGGGCTCAAGTACCAGTACGCGATGACCCTCAAGCTGTTTGTGCGGCTGGCTACGCCGGAACGGGGGGCCGGTAAGGAGATCCGCGACTGGGGGCTGTCATTCCTCCGGGAAGCCTCACCCGAGGCCGGGCGGAGGTTGTTCGACGTGCTCGCGGGAACGGACCAGCGCGACGTTGCCCGTAAGATCTCGCTGCCCACACTGGTCGTCCACGGCACGGCCGATCTCATCGTCCCATACTTCTTCGGGCGCGAGCTCAGCAAGCTGATCCCGGGTGCCCGCTTCGTCTCTATGCCATGGGTGGGGCACGTCCCAACCATGACCCGACCCGACGAGATCTGCCAAGCCATCGAGGGCTTTGTCCCGGCTCGCTCTGCGAACTGAGACTGTCACAAGCACCCATGCCCGGCGTGGGATCAGGGTTGGACCTGATCGCCTCGCGACTCGCGCCGCTGGGCGAAAGCATTGCCGCTCTGGACCATGACAACGACAACTTGACTCCGCTCCTGTCGCGCATCGGGAGGTAGGGGCCGTCAGCGGCATGAGGGTGCGTTCATTGCCCCACCTGGGTAGCCGCTGCTAGCGTCGCGGGCTCGACCCGTTGGGCGAGTACGTGACGCTGACATACCTGGACTTCCGTGCGAACGGCAGGTCCACAGGCGACGGGGACGACCTCACGATGCAGCGCCTGGCGGAGGACGTAAACGCACTGCGCGAGCACCTGGGTCACCCGCGCACCTGGCTGCTTGGTCACTCCTACGGCGGCTTCGTCGCGCTCGAGTACGCATTGACCTTCCCGGAGAACTTGCACGGCTTGATTTTGCTGGACACAGACAGCACGGGTCCAGCTCCAGAGACAATCACCGCGGGCTTGCAGCGCCTCGGGGTGCAACCCGAGGCGCTGTCGGTCTTCGAGGAGCCGGTGGAGAACAACGCCGACCTGCTACGCGTCTTCGACGTGGCCGGACCGTGGTATCTCCCGCACTCCGAATCTTCCGCCGCGCGGTCCGTTCTGGGCAAGACCATCTACCGGAAAGGCGGCGACGACGGCGGCCAGCGCGCGCTCCAGGCCTGGGACGTCACCGAGAGACTGGACGACATCGCCGCTCCTACGTTGGTGATGACCGGTGCAGACGACTTCATGTTCCCGCCCGACCGCGCGCAACGCTTGAGCGACGCGATCCCGGCCTCTGCCCTACAAGTCGTACCGAGGAGCGGTCATCTGCCGTTCGTCGAGCAGACGGAGACAGTGCTCAAGGCCGTCTCGGCCTTCCTGCGGCGCGACTGACGCACAGCGCCGCGTGCGCCAGGGTCAGGTTGCCTGGTTCGCCGACAAAAGATCGCTCATCGGCATGACCGCCTCGCGGCAGATCCGGACGTCCCGCGTCGCTGATGCGTCCGAGGCGCGGGATAGCGTTCCTGTGTGCCAGATCGCGTGCGGAGCGTCTCAGACCGGGGATTGCCCCGCGCAATCGCTGCGTCGGCTCTTATCGGGGTCGTGTGCATCGGGGCCGGGGTGTGGGGCATCCTGCATCCGCCGTCTGTGGCCCAGCCATATTGGGTCGTCGGCGCACCCTTCGGTGGAGTGGTGGCCGGTGCGATTTTCCTTGGCTTTGCCG
>JBAUWM010000235.1:0-6898 GCA_049583775.1 Nocardioides sp. | reverse complement strand
GCCGAGTACAAGGCCAAGCGCAACAAGTCGCCCGACGAGTTCGGCAGCCAGCTGCCGCTGATCGAGGAGGTCCTCGACGCGCTGCGCATCCCGTTCCTGAAGAAGCCGGGCTACGAGGCCGACGACCTCATCGCCACCCTCACCACGCAGGCGCTGGCCGAGGGCATGGAGGTGCTGATCCTCTCCGGCGACCGCGACGCGCTCCAGCTGGTCACCGACGACTCCACGCTGCTCTACCCCTCGCGCGGGGTCTCGGAGATGTGGCGCATGACCCCGGCGAAGGTCGAGGAGCGTTACGGCGTCCCCCCGTGGCGCTACCCCGAGCTGGCGGCGATCGTGGGGGAGACCTCCGACAACCTGCCCGGCGTGCCCGGGGTGGGCCAGGGCTACGCCGCGAAGTGGCTCAACCAGTACGACGGCCTCGACAACGTGATCGACAACGCCGACAAGATCACCGGCAAGAAGGGCGAGGCGCTCCGCGAGCACCTCGGCGACGTCCTGCGCAACCGGCGACTCAATGCCCTGGTGCGCGATCTCGAGCTAGACCTCAAACCCTCCGAGCTGGCCAAGCAGCCGTGGGACCGGCACGAGGTGCACACGCTCTTCGACGGTCTCGAGTTCCGGGTGCTGCGCGAGCGACTCTTCGATGAGCTCGACTCCGAGGAGGAGGTCGACGGCAGTGGCTTCGACCTCGACGGCGCTCGCCTGGCTGCGGGTGAGGTCGCCGGCTGGTTGGCCGAGCTCGACTCCGAGCGAGTGGGCGTCCATGTGCGTGGGTCGTGGGGGTCCGGCACCGGGTCAGTCGACGGCATCGGTCTGGCCACCGGCACCGGCCGTGCGGCCTACCTCGACGCCAGTGACCTGAGCCCCAACGACGACGCTGCCCTCGCCGCCTGGCTGGCTGACGCGACGCGGCCCAAGGTGCTGCACGAAGCAAAGGGGCCAGCTCTGGCGCTGGCGGCCCACGGCTGGACGCTCGCCGGAGTCGCCTCCGACACGGCCTTGGCCGCCTACTTGGTGCGCCCCGACCAGCGTTCCTATGACTTGGCTGACCTGACCTTGCGCTATCTCAAGCGCGAGCTGCGCCAAGAGCAAGAAGTCGAGCAGGACTCCCTTTTCGAGGGACTCGAGGCCGGTGGCGATGACGCCGGCGCCACGGCAATGCTGCACGCCCGCGCCGTGCTCGACCTGGCCGAGGCGCTCGACGTCGCGGTCGAAGAGCACGGCGGTGTCAGGCTGTTGGCCGAGGTCGAACTGCCGCTGGTCGAGCTGCTCACGCTCATGGAGCAGCACGGCATCGCCGTCGACGTCGACTACCTCGAGGCGCTGCAGGGTGAGTTCGACGCTGAGGTTCGCCGGGCCGCCGAGGACGCCTATGCCGCGATCGGTCGCGAGATCAACCTCGGCTCGCCCAAGCAACTGCAGGTCGTGTTGTTCGACGAGCTCAACATGCCGAAGACCAAGCGCACCAAGACCGGCTACACCACTGATGCTGATGCCCTGCAGGCGTTGAACATCAAGAGTCCGCACCCCTTCCTCGAGCACCTGCTGCGCCACCGCGATGTGATCCGGCTGCGCCAGACCATTGATGGCCTGCTCAAGACGGTGGCTGCCGATGGCCGGATCCACACGACGTTCAACCAGACGATCGCTGCCACGGGTCGACTCTCGAGCACCGAGCCCAACCTGCAGAACATCCCGATCCGTACCGAGGAGGGCCGGCGCATCCGCGAGGGTTTCGTGGTGGGTCCTGGTCAGGACTGCTTGCTCACGGCCGACTACAGCCAGATCGAGATGCGGATCATGGCGCACCTCTCGGAAGACAAGCTGCTCATCGAGGCCTTCAAGTCGGGCAGCGACTTTCACTCGATCACCGCTGCTCGCGTCTTCGACGTGCCGGCTGACGACGTCGACGTCGAGATGCGGGCGAAGATCAAGGCGATGAACTACGGCCTGGCTTACGGGTTGTCAGCCTTCGGCCTGTCGCAGCAGCTCGGCATCGAGGCCGGCGAGGCGCGAGGGCTGATGGATGAGTACTTCGAGACGTTCGGCGGGATCCGCGACTACCTCGCTGGAGTGGTCGACGAGGCGCGGCGCACCGGCTTCACCGAGACCATCATGGGTCGTCGGCGCTATCTGCCCGACCTCACGAGCGACAACCGCCAGCGTCGGGAGATTGCCGAGCGGATGGCGCTCAACGCCCCAATCCAGGGCTCGGCGGCCGACCTCATCAAGGTCGCGATGCTCACCACCCAGCGCGCGATCGAGACCGAGGGACTGGCCTCGCGAATGCTGCTCCAGGTGCACGACGAACTTGTGTTCGAGGTTGCGCCAGGCGAGCGAGACGCTCTGGAGAAGCTGGTGCGTGAGCAGATGGGTGCAGCGGCTGACCTGCTTGTACCGCTCGACGTCAGCGTCGGCACCGGCCGTTCCTGGCACGACGCCGCGCACTGATCAGGGACGCGGTTGCGGACCTGATGATGGTGGTAGAGCAGCGACTCCGGGTGGATCAGGGACGCGGTAGCGGATCTGATCGATGGTGGTAGAGCAGCGACTCCGGCTGAGGAACGAAGCCGGAACGGAGCGTGTCGAAACCCGGTGGGCCGAATGGCGACGTCAGGTCAGGACCCGCGGCGCCCGCAACAACACCGGCACCAACAACCCGACGAACAGCAACGCGTCGACACAGGTCACGAGCAGCAGCAACGACAGCACGGAGTCTGCGAACTGCGCACCGGCGATGATCACCGCCAGCGCCAGCCAGATCAGTAGCGCTGCCTTGCTGCCCATCTGCGCGATCAGCGCGTAGACCAGCAGCTGGATCATCGACAGCAGCGTGCCGAGAACGGCGAACAGCCAGAGCCGGTTCTCGACGTCGGCGTACTCGCTGCCGCCGACGAAGATCAGGGCCACGTGAGAGAGGGCGAAGGTGACGAGCACACCCACGACCCCGAGTCCGGCGACGGCGCCGAGACTGAGTCGCAAGGCGCGCCGTCGCTCGCCCGAGTCAGCCATGTCGGGAAAGGCCAGCACGACGACGAATTGGGGGAGGAACAGCACGGCCTTGGCCAAGATCAGACCCGCGGCGTAGAGCCCCGAGTCGTGGTTGTCGAGCACGCTGCGAGCCACGATGACGTCGACGTTGGTGACGGCGAAGAACGCAAGCAGCGCCTGAGAGTTCCGTACCGACTCGCGCAGCAGCGCCCGACCTGAGTGGTCGGTCGGCTGTCCGACAAGGGCCTCCCGGTCGACGTGCACGCGATGACGCAGCGCGATCGCGCCGACGGCAACCGGCGCGAGCGCGCCGAAGAGCACGCCCAAAGTGGCGGTGAATTCCTCGGGGTGCCACAGAATAAGTGCGCCGCCCACCACGAGCCGCGGCACTCCTGCGGCGGCGTAGAGCAGTGCCAACGGCTTCCACCGCCGTTCGCCTTGCAGGGTGCCGGCCTGGCCTCCCATCACCGTCACCGGCACGGCGATCACGCCGACGAGCACCGCGGTCCACAAGCTCTCGAGCTTGAGCACGATGTTGACGATCGGCGCAACGGCAATCAGGGCGGCGCCGAGGCCGAGCGCCACGCGCCAGGTGACCCGACGGACGCCGTCCTCGATCTCAGAGACGTCTCCGGGCGTGGAGGAGATCCGGCGAGCCGCCGTCGCCTGCAGGGCGAGCGAGGCGACCGAGACCACCATCAACATGTTCATGACGGCGGCGAAGGCGCCGTACTGCGTTGGTCCGAGACCGCGCGCCGCGACAATCGTGAAGCCGTAGGTGCCCACGTTCATCAGGCCGATCGCGACTGCGATCACGCCGCCGTTGGTCACCGGGCGGGCGCCGGTGGCTGCAGTCGGCTCGGACACGCACGGAGTGTTCCACGAGGCCTGGCACCTCGCACATCCGGTTGCCTCGAACTCTCAGGTCGGCGGTCGACCGGCCGATCAACTTGGCATCCACCTCGGGCGGCGTCAGGAGAGTGCCATGAACGAGACCGAAGCCCAGGCGACAAGTCGTCGTGTCGTCCCGCTTGTCTGGGGTGCGAGCGCCCTGGCCGCGATGCTGCTAGTCCTCGGTGTCAACGGGACGCTCTCGTCGTGGACCAGCGCGATCGTCGTAGACGACGACAGCAGGGTCGGCACCATCCAGGCTGTGATCCTGAAGCAGGTCGGCCCGGATAGCACCGGCGGTGATGTCACCTGCGCGTCGAGCGCTGAGGCTGACAACAACTACACGTGCACCGTAACCAACGTCTACGGCGATGACGGCGTGGTCGACCTCAACCTTGCTCCTGGTGAGAGCGTCACGAGCACGTTGACCTTTGAGAACACCGGCGGCCTGACCGGCGCCAACTTCGGCCTCACGGCTGGATCATGCGTTTCGGCCTTCCAGTCGCCCCTGATCGGCACGCCCGCCACCCCCAACTTGCTGTGTGAGGCCCTGACGGTTGCGGTTGCGTGCACAGGAGACGCGACCCTGAGCGTGCCAGCCGTCGCATTGGCGTCCTTCAGTGGCGGGAGCTTTGCTGGCGGTGGCCTTGCCCACGGGGAAACCTCGACCTGCATGTTCACGGTTGCACTCCCGGGGGCAGCCAGCCCCCTTGTGGCAGGCCAGACCGCCACCCAGGACCTCACCTGGACCCTGTCCCAGTAGGGACTCGGAATAGGTGGCGTCGGTGCCTCGGGTCCTCGTTGCCCTGACTGCTCTCGTGTTGCTCGTCTGGACCGGAACGGCGAGCACGAGCAGCAGCTTCACTACTGCGCTCATCGAGAACCCTGACAGCGGCAGCGGATCGGGACGACTGGCGTTCAGCCACTCCTACGGTGCGACCTCCTGCAGCCTCGACGCCCGCACCGCGACGACTACTGCGTGTGCGGGGAGCCTGCTTCCGACCACCGCGGTGCCGGCAGGGACTGGGGTGAGCGTCGTCGATTCGGTCGCCAACACCGGCACGCTCGAGGCGGCGCAACTGACACAGCGTGCCAGCGCCGCCTCCTGCGCCACGGTGCAGCTGGCCAACGAGAAGAACGTCAATCGCCCGATGTTGCCTCGGTACGCCACGACCTTCGCGGGGTCAGGACCGTTCGGAGGCACCAGCGCCGTCACGCTCGATGGGTCCACGGCCTATGCGACCTCGGTGGCGCAGCAGTCGCTGCAGATCCCCGCGATCGGTCTGGGAACGACGTACGGATACGGCGTCTGGTTCAGGCTGGCCGCGGACAGTGGTGGCGGTCCTCTGCTCTCCTTCGGAAGCAACCCGACGGCCAGCGGAACAACTGTCGATCGAATCCTTTACGTGACCGCAGCCGGAAAGCTCAGCTTCGTGGCGAACACCTCGGGGAACACCGTGACTCAGTCGGGTGGCCTCAACTACCTCGACGGAGAGTGGCACTTCGCCTACGCCGTGATGACCATGACCAACGTGCTCTTCCTGGGTGTGTCGCTCGGGGTGACTCTGTACGTCGACTCGACTCCGGTTGCGAGCAACGGCAGCCTGCTGAACGCGCCCAGCAGTTACGGCGGGTACTGGCACCTGGGCTGGGCACCCACGAGCAAGACGGGTCTGGCGAGCGCCTACGTGAACGGTTCGCTGTCCAACGCTGTGGTCATAGATTCGAGCCCGGCGCCGAGCGCACCCAACGCGATCCAGAGGTTGAGTCAGGCGAACTTCACTGCTTGGGCGTCCAGCGCCACCGAGCACTGGACCCTCGGTGACTCCGGCACAACCACCTACACCGGCAGCCAACCGATCATCGGTACCACGTCGCCATGCGCGACGGTGACGATCGCCTGGGCGGTTGCCAGCCCCGCCGGCACCGTGACCGCGACGACACCCCTCTCGTCGTTCGCGAACGGCACGGTCCACACGGTCGCGGCGCCCGCTCCAGGCGCCAGTCAGTCCTCCACCGTCACTCTTGCCCGCCACGCCAGCTACAACGCCTACGTCTCGGGCCTGCGACTCAGGGTGCCGATCACCGTTGAGGTGCGCACCCACCCGGCCAGCCTGTGGTCGGTGGCGTTCACCTGGTCGTCGGCCGATGCCGTGGTGATCGCATGAGGGTCGCTCGACTGCTCGAGGCTGCGGCCCTGTCGGTGATCGCCCTGGCACTGCTGGGTGCGATGGCGTGGCGTGCTGACGGCGGCCACTGGGAGCGGGTGGAGACCCCATCGATGGGCAGCGCCGCACCTGTCGGCACCCTGCTGTGGGTGAAACCGGTGGCTTTCGACCGGCTCGCGGTCGGCGACATCGTGACCTTCAGGGCACCGGGTGTGCCTGGCACTGTCAGCCACCGCATCCGCGCCGTGAACAGCGACCTGACGATCAGCACCGCGGGCGATCTATCGGGCAACGATCCGTGGCGGATCGGTCCGGACGACGTGGTCGGCCGGGTCACGCACGAGTGGCAAGGGGTCGGCTGGCTGGTCTCGTCCGCCCCGATCCTCCTGCTGGGTGGCGGGATGCTCGGGCTCGTGGTCCGGTTCGCCTCCCGCCCGCGCTGGCGACTGCCGGTGACGATCGTGGGCACGTCCGTGGTGCTCTGCGTCGTGATCGTCACGCAGCGCCCGCTGGTGCGCGCCGAACAAGTCAGCTTCGTCGCCGCGGAGGCCGGAGCCCAGGCAACGTACGTGGCGACTGGTTTGCTTCCGATCAAGCTCTCGTCGCCGTCGGGAGACCACGTCGAGCTGGCGGCCGGGCACGTCGGCACCGTCATGAGTCGCACGCCGGACGAAAGTGGCTCCTACTCGGTCGACATCACCGCCCACCTGCCGCGCGGGTGGTGGCTGCTGGTGGTGCTCGCGTGCTTTGTGCCGGCCCTGGGCGCCAGTCTCGCGGATCGTCGGGGTCGCCCGCGGCGGCGACACGGCGGGTAGCGATGTCGCTGCTCAGGCAGTGGATAGGTT
>JBAUWM010000234.1:0-15939 GCA_049583775.1 Nocardioides sp. | reverse complement strand
GCAGCTCCTTGTTCTCAGACAAGGAGCGCTTGCCGGCGACGAGGTTCTCGACCTCGAGGTCGTGCATCGCCACGCCCCACTCGAAGAACATCATCAGCAGGAAGGCGTAGACCGGGTTGCCCAGGTAGTAGGGGTGCCACTTCTGGTCCTCGTCCATGCGGAGGACGCCGTAGCCGATGTCACGGTCCTTGCCGACGATGTTGGTGAACGTGTGGTGGATGTAGTTGTGGCTGTACTTCCATTGCTCACCTGGGCACACGTTGTCCCAGTCGTACATCCGCGAGTTGAGGCCCGGGTCGCCCATCCAGTCGTACTGGCCGTGCATCACGTTGTGGCCGATCTCCATGTTCTCGATGATCTTGGAGACGCTCAGTGCGGCCACAGCCAGCGGCCAGGCGGGCGGCACGTAGAACAGGGCCCGGCCGGCCACCTCGAAGCCGCGCTGCAGCTTGACGACCTTGCGGATGTAGTCGGCGTCCTCCTCGCCGAGGTCGGCGAGGATCCTCAGCCGGATGGCGTCCATCTCGGCCCCGAACTGGTCGAGCTGCTCGGCGGTGAGCTTCTTGAGCTCGGCGATGTCGATCTCGACGTCCTTCAGCGGGAGGTCCGTGCTCACACTCTGGGTCGCGGTCATGTTGTGGCCTTTCGGTTTTGTCTGGGGGCGCCGACACGGCGTTACCGAGCGGAGCTCGGTTTAGAGCTCGACGGCGCAGTCGCCGACGGGGGTGGTCACGCAGATCTGGATGTCCTCGCCGGGCAGTGTGGACTCGACGCCGGTGAGCACGTTGCGCACCGTGCCTTCGGTCTTGCGAGACGTGCAGGAGAAACAGATGCCCATCCGGCAGCCGAACTCCGGCTTCAGACCCAGGGCCTCGGCCTGCTCGAGCAGGGTCGCGCCGGTGTTGGCCGCGCTCAAGCCAGCACGGGCGAAGCTGACTTCGCCCTCGGCTGACCCAGCCGTGGCGCGCGGCGCCTTGAAGAACTCGGTGCGCAGTCGCTCGCTGTCGGCGTACGTGGCTGCGACCAGCTCCATGAACCCCGCGGGGCCGCAGGCCCAGGTGTCTGTGTCGGCATAGCTGGGCACTAACCGACGCAGCTCGAACTCGGAGAAGATGTGCTCGCCGTAGCGCAGGTGCACGTCGATGTCGTTGTCGGCGGCCGCGATGTCGGCCAGCTCGGCTGCGAAGATCTGGTCATCCGGTGATTGGGCGTAGTGGAGAAAGGTGACCTTCCGTCCGGCGCGACCGTCGTAGCCGTCGCGGAGCAATGTGCGCACGATCGACATCGCCGGGGTGATGCCCGATCCGCCGGTGATGAAGAGCAGGTGGTTGTTCGTCGGAGTTGCCGGGCTCTCCTCCAGCGTGAAGTCGCCCTGGGCCTGGCTCAGGTGCAGCATCTGCCCGGGCACCACGTCGCTCACCAGGAACTTGGAGACCTGACCCGCGTCGTGCGCCCGGATCGTGAGGGTGATCCGCTCCCCGGGCACGGAGGCCGCTGAGGAGATCGTGAAGCAGCGCGTCATCCGCTTGGCTGATCCGGGCAGATCGACGCCGACCTGGACGTACTGGCCGGCACGGTGTCCTCGCCAGGTGGCCGTCGGCTGCAAGGTCAAGGTGGCCACCGGAGCGCCAGACCCGGTGGTTTCCCGCTCGATGGACACGACCCGGGCGCGCACCTCCTCGGCTGCCCACATCGGGTTCACCATCTCGAGGTAGCGATCGACGCCGTGCGGCGTCGTGAGCGCGGCCAGGACGCGCGAGCGCAACAGGCTCTGCCCGATCCGACCGAGGGGGGCCGTGGTGCTCATCGTGCCTCCAGGATTTGAGTGAACGTCTGTACACCCAAACTATGGCAACCCGTGCTCCGCCGGGTCAAGGCCTTGACGACGTGATGCCGTTCACGTGTGCACGCTCGTACACGGTTTAGACTCCAGCCGTGACCGAGACCCGGGTCGAGCGCAAAGAGCGCACCCGCCGCGCCATCCTGGACGCCGCCCTGACCCTCTGCGAGGACAGCAGCCTGGTCGCGCTGTCGCTGCGCCAGGTCGCCAAGGAGGTCGGCATCGTGCCGACGGCGTTCTACCGCCACTTCGACTCGATCGACTCGCTAGGACTAGCCCTGGTCGACGAGTCGTTCGTATCGTTGCGGGCGATGCTGCGCGACGTACGTCGCAGCGACCCCGCCTACCGCGACATCGTTGACGGGTCGGTCGACATCTTGGCAGCGCACGTGCGCAACGAACGCTCGCACTTCCTCTTCATCGCGCGTGAGCGGGCAGCCGGCCCCCGCTCGGTTCGTGAGCGCATCCGTCACGAGATCGAGCTGTGCGAACGTGAGTTGGCCACCGACCTTGCGCGACTCCCCGGAACCGACGCATGGAGCCCTGAGGATCTGCGGATCCTCTCGAACCTCATCGTCACCGCGATGGTCGCCACGGCCGAAGCCATCTTGAGCGCCGCACACCGTCCCGATGCGGAGAAGCAGGTCGTCGAGTCGGCCCGCACTCAGCTCCGCATGGTGATCGTCGGCGCCCTCAACTGGAAGTCGCGGGGGTAACCGGCCGAACGGTCACCTCGGGGATCGTTGCGTCGGAGGGCAAGTCGAGCACGTGAAGGATGGTGTCGACGACCGTCGCGGCACTGATCCACCGCGAGGCGTCATAGGTGCGACCTTCTTGCTCGTGCACCTTCTCCTGCATCGGTGTGGCCGTGCGGCTGGGAAACACCGTGGTAACCCGGACTCCCTGGTCGACTTCCTCGGCGCGCAGCGCGTCGGCGAACGCCCGGAGCCCGAACTTCGAAGCGGCATACGCCGACCATGAACCGCTTGCGGTGAGTCCGGCTGAGGAGTTCACGAAGAGCGCCAAGCCACGCGCGCGGCGCAGTGCCGGCAACGCGAGGCGCGTCAAGATGGCAGGAGCAACCAAGTTGACCTCGATTTGGTGACGCAGCAACGCGTCGCTCTGCTCAGCCACCGTCGCCAGGTCGACGACACCGGCCACGTGGTGCACCGAGTCGAGACGATCGGGGAGGTCGAGCCCGCCGGCCATCGAGCCTGGATCGGCTAGGTCGACGACCAGGATCTGAGCCCGTGGGAACTGCTCGCGCAACTCGGCTGCCCGAACCTCAGTTCGCGCCGTGAGGACGAGGTGGTCACCACGGGCCTGGAGTCGTTCGGCGAGCACCGCTCCGATTCCTGATCCGGCACCGGTGATGAGGTGGGTGACCATGTCAGCGGGTGAAGACGATCTTGCCGAAGACGTCGCCGTCGGCCATCGCGGCAAAGCCCTCGCGCGCGTCGGTCATCGCGATCGTGCGGTCGATCAGCGGCCTGGCCCCGGTCGCATCGAGAAGGCTGACCAGCGAGGCGAGCTCGCCGCGGGTGCCCATGGTCGAGCCGACGACGCTGAGCTGGAGGAAGAAGATGCGGGTGAGCTCGGCATCATCGAGCTTGGGGCCGGACGTCGTTCCGGAGATGACGATCGCCCCGCCCGGACGCAGCGCCCGGACCGAGTGC
This sequence comes from Nocardioides sp., assembly GCA_049583775.1. Classification (GTDB taxonomy): domain Bacteria; phylum Actinomycetota; class Actinomycetes; order Propionibacteriales; family Nocardioidaceae; genus Nocardioides. The sequence goes on along the minus strand of JBAUWM010000234.1, from coordinate 12,423 downwards.
GACCACGTGGCCCGACCTACGGTCTCCATCACTCCGTCGACCTTGACGGGCAGCCGAGCCCCCGACTCAAACACCTCGTGAGCGCCGATCTCGAGCGCGCGAGCCCGCTTGCCGTCGTCGCGACTGGTCGCCAGCACCTTCAAGCCAGCCGCGCGGGCCAAGATGATGCAGGCGGTAGCCACTCCCCCGCCTGCGCCTTGCACCAGAACGGTGTCGCCCGCCTTGAGGCCACCGCGGGTGAAGAGCATCCGGTACGCGGTCAGCCATGCGGTGGGCAGGCAGGCGGCCTCCTCGAACGACAGTGACGCTGGCTTGGCGATCACGTTCGCGCGGGGCACGACCACCTTGTCGGCGAAGGTGCCCTGGTAGCGCTCGGAGAGCAGGGAACGCTTCGGATCGAACGTCTCGTCGCCGGTCCACGACGGGTCGCTGACCACGGCATGCACGACGACCTCGTTACCGTCCTCGTCCAGACCCGCCGCATCGCACCCCAGGATCATCGGCAGCGACTCTTCGCGAAGTCCCACACCCCGCAGGGACCAGACGTCGTGGTGGTTCAGCGACGCTGCCTTGACGGTCACCGTCGTCCACCCGGACGGCACCTCCGGCTCGGGGCGCTCGCCGACCACGAGGCCGTCGAGGGGGTTGTCGGAGGAGAAGGACTCGGCGTACACAGCGAACATGGCTCGACCCTAGCCAGCCGCGTCGACCGAACGACACGCGCCCGTTACCTGGCAGGTCTACCGTCGTCGGCATGGACCAGCCCTACGTCATCGTCCTTTTCGGGGCCACCGGCGACCTAGCGCGTCGCAAGCTGTTGCCCGGGCTGCTCCGTCTCTTTGAGGCGAGGCTGCTGCCCGACTGCCGCGTGATCGGAACCTCCCTGGAGGACCTCGACCCCGAGCAGTTCGACGCGCTGGCCCGGAGCGCGTGCTCGGAGTTCGGCAAAGGCGACCTCACCGACGAGCGATGGAGCCACTTCTCCAAGCGACTGCGTTACGTGCCAACGGGCGCTGGCCCCGACGCCCTGGCCTCCGTCGTCCAGGAGTGCGAGGCCGAGCTCGGCGAAGACGGGGTCGGCCGCCTGCACTACCTGAGCGTTCCGCCGAAGGCCGCTCTCGACGTCATCCATCAGCTCGGTGCAGCCGGCCTGGTCGACCGCGCACGGGTGATCATGGAGAAGCCCTTCGGCACCGATCTGGCCACGGCCAAGGCGCTGAATGACGAAGTGCACCAAGTCTTCGACGAAGACCAGGTGTTTCGTATCGACCACTTCCTCGGCAAGGAAGCCGCCCAGAACATCTTGGCCTTTCGCTTTGCCAACGGCCTGTTCGAGCCGATCTGGAACCGCAACTTCATCGACCACGTTCAGATCGACGTGCCCGAGACCCTGGGCCTGGAGGGCAGGACGGCGTTCTACGAGTCGACGGGCGCCTACCGCGACATGGTGGTCACCCACCTGATGCAGGTGCTCGCGTTCATGGCGATGGAGCCGCCCACGTCCTTGGCGCCCGGACCGATCGGCGAGGAAAAGCTCAAGGTCTTCCGATCAATGCGTCCCATCGAGCCAAACAACGTGGTGCGCGGCCAGTACGGCGGCTACCGCGGCAAGGACTTCGTGGCAGACGACTCCGACACCGAGACGTTCATCGCGCTCAAAGTGGAGATCGACAACTGGCGCTGGGCAGGCGTCCCGTTCTTCCTCCGTACCGGCAAGAAGTTGGCCGAAGGAGCGCGGATCATCTCGATTGCGTTCAAGGAGCCACCACTCACGATGTTTCCCGCGGGCTCGAACGCAGGCACCCAAGGCCCCGACCACCTCACCTTTGACCTAGCCGACCAGTCAAAGATGTCGCTGTCGTTCTACGGCAAGCGACCGGGACCGGGCATGAAGCTCGAGAAGCTCTCGATGCAGTTCGCCACCGTGGACACCTCGGGCTCCAGCTCGGTGCTCGAGGCCTACGAGCGGCTGATCCACGACGCAATGCGGGGTGACCACACGCTGTTCACCTCTGCGGCCGGAATCGAAGCGCTCTGGGAGAAGTCGGAAACACTCATCACGAGTCCTCCCCCGGTCCGTGGGTACGCGCCCGGATCGTGGGGCCCCAACGCCATCCACCAGTTGATCGCGCCGCACGCGTGGCGGCTCCCGTTCGAGCGCACGTGGCGCGACCGGAGCGTGGAGAGCCCGTAGGTCAGCGGCGAGCGACGCCGTCGGCACGGGCGGCCGCAGCCACCGCAGCCGAGACAGCCGGACCCACGCGGGGGTCGAACGGCGAGGGAATGATCAGCTCTTCGGTGAGGTCGTCACCGACCAGCTCTGCCAGCGCGTTGGCGGCGGCCTGCTTCATGCCCTCGGTGATGGCGGTCGCGTGCACGTCGAAGGCACCCCGGAAGATCCCCGGGAACGCGAGCACGTTGTTGATCTGGTTCGGAAAGTCCGAGCGACCCGTGGCCACGACCCGCGCGTACTTGTGGGCGATATCGGGATGCACCTCAGGAGTCGGGTTGGCCATCGCGAAGATGATGGCGTCCGGCGCCATCCGGGCGATGTCTTCCTCGGGAATGCTCCCCCCGGACAGGCCCAAGTAGGCGTCGGCGCCGTCGAGCACGTCGGCCAAAGAGCCTCGGCGACCGGTCTTGTCGGCCGTCATCTCGGCCAGCGCGCGCTTCACGGGCGTGAGGTCTTCGCGCGAGGAGTGGAGCACCCCCCTGCGGTCGGTGACCGCAAGATCGGTGATGCCTGCACCCAGCAGAATCTTGGCCACCGCGACGCCGGCCGCGCCGGCTCCCGAGATGACGACCCGGGTCGACTCTGGCGACCGGCCCGTCAGCGCGAGCGCGTTCTTCAGTGCAGCCAACGCAACCACGGCGGTGCCGTGCTGGTCGTCGTGAAAGACCGGGATGTCCAGGAGGTCCTTGAGCCGGTCCTCGATCTCGAAGCACCGGGGTGCCGAAATGTCCTCGAGGTTGATGCCACCGAAACTGGGCGCCAACCGCACGACGGTCTCGATGATCTCCTCGGTGTCGGTGGTGTCGAGGCAGATCGGGACGGCGTCGACGCCGCCGAACTGCTTGAACAACACCGCCTTGCCCTCCATCACCGGCATCGCTGCGGCCGGACCGATGTCACCGAGACCGAGCACAGCCGTGCCGTCGCTGACCACAGCCACCACGTTCGGCACCCACGTGTAGTGCTGAGTCATCTCTGGATCAGCTGCGATGGCCTCGCACACGAGCGCGACGCCTGGGGTGTAGGCCAGCGACAACTCGACCGGACCGGCCAGCTCGACCGTGGAGACGGTCTGCATCTTGCCGCCGAGGTGCAGATCGAAAACCGGGTCCCCTGCGTGCGGATGGGCGTGCGGATGAGAACGCGAAGGAGCAGGAACCACGATCGACGATCCTTCCACAGGCCCCCGGCCGGTCATGCACCCGTCTCAGAGGCGCCGCGGCCGCGGCCAGATGCGGACACGCGCCACCGCCAGCAGATCGGCGTCCGGCACTGGGCCGCGATGGCGGGAATCAACACCGATCGCCGGCGCGTCACTCACGAGCCACCAGCCGCTCGAGAGCCGCTCCCCGACCCGCTTGACCACCACGGTGCCGTCGGCGAAGCGAGCCAGGACGACGTCACCCACCTGCGCCTCTCGCCGGTACGAGAGCAGCACCCGATCGCCGGGGCGCAGGGTCGGCGACATCGATGCACCGCGCACGATCGCGAAGCCCCAAGGAGGGGTGATGGACGGTCCGGACACGCGGAGTAGTGTCGCAACCGTTGCCCGAACCGCACCACCCAGACGAGAGGACCCGCATGCTTGCGCGACTGTTCGCCCCCACCGTCGAGGCCTCGGCCCACTGTGACCTCCCCTGCGGCGTCTATGACCCCGCTCAGGCCCGCATCGAGGCTGAGTCGATCAAGGGGATCATCGCCAAGGTCGCCGACAACGACGACCCTGACTTCCGCACCCGCGCAATCCTGATCAAGGAGCAGCGGGCCGAACTGGTCAAGCATCACCTGTGGGTGCTCTGGACCGACTACTTCAAGCCTCCGCACTTCGAGAAGTACCCGCAGTTGCACGTGCTCGTGAACGAGGCCACCAAGCTTGCCGGCGCGAGCGGCGCCAAGGGTGAACTCGACGCCGAGGTCGCTGACAAGCTGCTGGCGAAGATCGACGAGATCGCCGAAATCTTCTGGGAGACCAAGAAGGGCTGAGTCGAGCCGACCAGATCTGGTCAGCCACGTTTGTGAAGGCCGGTCGCCGGGAACTCCCCGGCGACCGGCCTTTCTCGTCTAGGGTTCGGCCCGTCGATCCAGCAGAAGCGAGGCACACTCCATGTCAGTGACGGGCACCCCCGGCGGACGCGCCGACGTCGAACTCCGCCTTCCCGCTGACAGCGCATACGCGTCGGTCCTGCGCACCACGACCGCCGGCCTGGCAGCCCGCCTCGATTTCACGATCGACGACATCGAGGACCTCCGGATTGCGGTCGGCGAGGCCAACGCGATGGTGTTGGAGCACGCCGACCCCGACACCGACCTGACGTCATTGTTCTACCTCGCGCCCGGAGAGATGACCGTGGTGGTGAGCGTGGTGGCCGCAAGCCCACCAGTGCCCGACCTTGACAGCTTCGCCTGGCAGGTGTTGACCACGTTGGCCACATCGGCCGACATAGAGGCAGCCGACGGGCGCTTCGCCGTCGCGATGACGATGACCTCGTCCACCGTCGTTGCCGACCTCTGACATGACTCCCGCCAGGTCTGCCGACGAGGAGCACCTCACTCGGATCGAGGTCACCCGCAAGCGCAGCGCTGAGTTCTTCGTCGAGCTGCGTCACGCCGACGCATCCGAGGCCGCACGATTAGCGGCGCGCGACTCGCTCGTTCACCTCCATCTTCCCCTCGTCGAACACTGCGCCCGCCGCTTCCGCAACCGCGGCGAACCGTTCGAAGACCTCGTGCAGGTCGGCACCATCGGCCTGATCAAGTCGATCGACCGGTTCGACACCGAGCGCGGCGTGGAGTTCTCGACCTACGCCACCCCCACGATCATCGGCGAGATCAAGCGCTACTTCCGAGACAAGGGTTGGGCGATTCGAGTACCGCGGCGGCTGCAGGAGCTGCGAATGCAGATCAGCGCGGCGACCGCGGAGCTGACCCAGAGCCTCGGACGCTCCCCCACGCCACGCGAGCTCAGCGAGGTGATCGGCTGCTCGGTGGAGGAGATCATCGAGGGCATCGAGTCGAGCAACGCCTACTCCACGTTGTCGCTGGACGCCACGGACAACTCCGACGACAGCTCGTCGAGCATGCTGGACGCCATCGGCATCGAGGACGAGGGCCTGGAGTCGGTCGAGGTCCGCGAGTCGATCAAGCCGCTGCTCGAGCAGCTACCACCGCGCGAGAAGCGGATCTTGCTGCTGCGCTTCTTCAAGAACATGACGCAGTCACAGATCGCCGAGGAGATCGGCGTGTCGCAGATGCACGTCTCCCGGCTCCTCAATCGCACCCTGGAGCAGCTCCGAACCTCGATGCAGGAAGTCGAGTAGCACCCAGGGCGAGCCGCGGAGGCTACTCACCAGCCTCGTGCTCGAGCGCCTCGATGCTGTCGGGATGCACCAGCGCGGCCAGCCCGACGGCGGCGACGACCGCGAGCCCCACAGCCAGCCAGGGTTCCGCACGCACGTTGTAGGCCAACCCGAGCTCGATGAGCTGGGTGATCAGCGCCGGGCCGCGCGCCCATCCGGCGCCCTGGAGCAACGCCCAGGACGACCCGAGCAGCACCGCGCCGTAGCCGAGGAAGAAGACGGCCGCCGAGAGTCCGACTTCGAGCCGGTCGCCAGTCAGGTCGAGCAGAGCCGCGCCGCCCAGGGTGACCAGCGCCAGCGCCTGAGCCGCCACCACCGCGGCAGCGGCCACGAGGGGCATCGGACGGCGCGCAGAACGGGGCATCGAACGGGGGCTGGTCGGCACGGGCGCACTCTACGGCCGAGCGGAAAGTTTGCTTCTGTGACCCAACAGACCCTCGAAAGGCTTGATCCTGAGCCGAATCGTTGCGACAGTTGCCAAGCGCTCGTGAAATCCTTCACAGACTGAGTTACTCGCGCGCCCGCAGGCCTGAGCATCCCTGTCTGCACGCACAAGAAGATGAGGAAACCCCACAGCCATGGATTGGCGCCACCGTTCCGCGTGCCTCGATGAGGACCCGGAACTGTTTTTCCCGATCGGCAACACCGGCCCAGCGATCCTTCAGATCGAGGAGGCTAAGCAGGTGTGCCGCCGCTGCGACGTGCGCGAGCAGTGCTTGGCGTGGGCCCTCGAGGCCGGACAAGACCACGGCGTCTGGGGTGGGCTCGGCGAGGACGAGCGCCGCGCCCTCAAGCGTCGCAACGCCCGGGCCCGAGTGCGCACCGCCTAAGCCAACGCCGGAAAGTCGAACTCCACCCGCGTGCCTCGGCCTTCGTGGCCAGACATCGAGAGTTGACCTCCGAGCTCGGACTCGACGAGCGTGCGAACGATCGACAGCCCGAGGTTGGTCGACCCCTCGAGGGAGAAACCGTCGGGCAGGCCGCGGCCGTCGTCGTCCAGAGTGACGTGCATGCGCCCGACGAGCCGCTGCACCCGCACCTGGATCTCCCCGGCTAGGTCGGCGTCCTCAGCGTCGTAACCGTGCTCCACCGCGTTCTGGAGCAGTTCGGTCAACACCATGGCCAGCGCGTTGGCGGCCTCGGAGGTCAGGATGCCGAAGGTGCCCTCTCGCCTCACCTGCACCCGCCCGGTCAGCGCACTCACCTCGGTGACCATGGTGCCCAGACGGTCGGCGATCTCGTCGAACTCGACCGTCTCTTCGACGGCTTGGCTCAGCGTCTCGTGCACGATCGCGATCGAACCGACCCGACGCACTGCTTCCTCGAGGGCAGCTTTCGCCTCCTCGCTGTCGATCCGGCGCGCCTGGAGACGGAGTAGGGCAGCCACGGTCTGCAGGTTGTTCTTCACCCGGTGGTGGATCTCGCGGATCGTGGCGTCCTTGGTCACCAACTCTCGGTCCCGACGTCGTAGATCTGTCACGTCACGCACCAAGATGAGTCCCCCGATGTGACGCCCCTCGGGTCGTAGCGGGATGGCACGCACGATGAGGGACACCTCGTCGGTGCCGATCTCGACGTCACGGTGAGCGCGACCGCCCAACACGGCGCTGAGCGTCTCCTCGTCAGGACGACGTCGCGGTGGCACGAGCTCGCGCACGAGATCGGCCAACGAGAGCCCGGCGAGATCGCCTGAGAGACCAAGCCGGCGGTAGACCGATTGGGCGTTGGGGCTGGCGTAGACAACGTGACCGGTGGCATCGACGCGCAGGAATCCATCGCCGACCCGAGGCGAGTCGGCGTGGTCACTGCGCTGACCCGATGACGGGAAGTGACCAGTGGCGATCATCTGGGTGAGGTCAGCGGCCGTCTGGAGGTACGAGAGCTCGAGCCGCGACGGCGTACGCACGCCCAAGAGGTTGGTGTTGCGACCGATGACGCCGATCACCCGACCCTGACGCACGACTGGAATGGTCTCGTTGCGCACGGGCACCTCGTCTCGCCACTCGGGGTCGCCCTCGCGGATCGTGCGCGCCTGCTCGAAAGCGGCATCGACGAGCGGGCGCTGGCCGTGGGCAGCAAAGGTGCCGATCACGTCATCGACGTAAGCGGTCGGGCCCGTGGTGGGTCGCATCTGCGCAGCAGCCCAGAATCCCGTGCCGCCACGATCCGGCAGCCAGAGCACCAGGTCGGCAAAGGAGAGATCGGCGATGATCTGCCAGTCGGCCTGGAGCAGCTGCAGCCAGGCCACGTCGGCGCCGTCAAGGTCGGTGTACGTGCGCACGAGCTCGGTGAACGACGGCACAGCGGCAGCCTAGTAGGCCGGGTGTCTGCGAGCCCGGGGTAGTCCGGAGGCCCTGCCTTTGGCAGGATGCCTGGCGTGCCATCTCGGGTGAACTGGAAAGCCGTGCACGGCGACGACTTCCGCGTTCCGGACCACGTTCCCCTCATCGACCTGACCGCCGAGCTCACCGCCATGCTCGGCTCGATCGACCCGCAGCTGCGTGACGGTGTTGCCTCCCGCACCTTGTCCACCTGGATCTCACGAGGCATCTACGACGACCTGCTCCCAGGTCTCGGCGATGGCATGACTGCCGGGCTGTCCGAGGGTCTCGGCCGCCGCGACGACGACTCGGTGTTCCGGCGCAGCTCATCGGCGCTCATCGTCAGGTCGTGTATCGAGCGCGACAACCAACGCCCGTTGGTGTCGGGCGGAAAGGTGCTCGACTGGGGCGACCGGGTGGCCACCTGGCTGCTGCGCGAGGTCGACATCCGCGGCTTCGTTCCCGGGCGCGGCTGGGCGCACGCTGTGGCGCACGGAGCCGACACGATCGGCACGCTCGCCGGCTCGCCCCATCTCGGTGCCGCCGAGCTCGCCGTACTGCTCGATGTGATCGGGGAGCGGGTGTGCCTGCCGGTCGAACACCTCTTCGTCAACGGTGAGCCCGATCGCCTGGCTGCGGCGGCGGTAGCGCTGCTGCGCCGCGAGCGGGTGCCCTTCGATGTGGTGGAAGGGTGGCTGGCGCACCTGCTGAGCACTCGGCCGGTCACGACCGACCTCCACCGTGACCCCTACCTAGGCCGGGGCAACCTGGAGGCGTTCGTCCGGGGGCTGTACCTGCAACTCGCCCTGGGTCCTGAGCCTCCCGCGACCAGGGCTGACCTGGTGCTTCTGCTGGTCGACGCATTACGCGAGCTCAACCCGTCGCTGAGACGTGGGTAACGTTCGTCACATGACGAACCAGCATGCCGGCGCTCACGCCGTGGCGGTCGCCCGCGCGCACGGCGTCGAGACGATGTTCACGCTCTCGGGCGCACACGTGTTTCCGATGTACGACGGCGCCGTGAAGGCAGATCCGCCCATGCGGCTGCTGGACGTGCGTCACGAGCAGACCGCCGCCTTTGCCGCCGAGGCGACCGGGAAGTTGACCCGGGTTCCCGGGCTGGCCGTGCTGACCGCCGGGCCAGGTGTCACCAACGGCGTGAGCGCGATCGCCCAGGCGCAGTTCGCCGGCTCACCGATGGTGGTGGTCGGCGGACGCGCTCCGGCCAATCGTTGGGGCACGGGGAGCCTGCAAGAGCTCGACCAGCCCCCGATCGTTGCCTCGGTGTCGAAGGTCGCCACGACGTTGCACACGGCCGGCGACGTGCTCGCGGGCATGGACGCCGCCTTCCGCGCGGCCGGCTCCTCGCACCGAGGGCCAGTGTTCGTGGACGTACCGATGGACGAGTTGTTCGCGACGGCTGAGGGTGAGGTGCCGGTTGCTGGCACGGACGACGGGCTCGAGCCCGATGGCGACGCGATCGGGCGGATCGCGGCACTGCTGACAGCGGCCCGACGACCGGTGCTCGTGCTGGGCACGGACGTCTGGGCCGATGGCGCCGAGGTCGCCGCGCTGCGCTTCGTGGAGGCCATCGGCATTCCGACCATCACCAACGGGATGGGCCGCGGCGTCGTACCCGGAGGCCACCCCCTGCTGGTGACCAAGGCCCGCGGCCAAGCGCTCAAGGAGCCCGACCTCGTCGTCGTGATCGGCACCGCGCTCGACTTCCGACTGGGGTACGGCATCTTCGGCGAGGCGCAGGTCGTGCACGTGGCCGACTCCCCGGGGCAGCTGTCCAAGCACGCCACCGTGGCGGCGTCGGTCGCCGGCGATCTGACCCGTGTCTTCGACGAGCTGCAGGCGGCCTGCGAGCGCGGCGCGAAACCCGACTGGAGCACGTGGCTGGGCGACCTGCAGGACACCGTGGCAGCGGCAGTCGAGCGCGACCGTGCCCTGCTGAGTGCCGAGGCCGACCCGATCCACCCCGCGCGCATCTACGGCGAACTGCTGCCCCGGCTCGCCGACGACGCCGTCGTGATCGGCGACGGCGGTGACTTCGTGAGCTTTGCCGGCAAGTTCGTCGAGCCGAAACGTCCCGGCGGCTGGCTCGACCCCGGACCGTACGGGTGCCTCGGAGCGGGTCTGGGCGCAGCAATCGCGGCGCGGATCGCCCGACCATCGGCCCAGGTCGTGCTGCTTCTCGGTGATGGGGCAGCCGGCTTCTCGCTCATGGACGTCGACACTCTGGTCCGCCATCAGCTGCCCGTCGTGATGGTCATGGGCAACAACTCGGCATGGGGCCTGGAGAAGGGCCCGATGCAGATGCTCTATGGCTACGACGTGGCCGCCGACTTGGCGCCGCAGACCCGCTACGACGACGTTGTCAAGGCACTCGGTGGGGGCGGCGAGACCGTGACCGACCCGCGCCAGATCGGCGCAGCCATCGACCGAGGCTTCGCCGCGAACGCGCCCTACCTCGTCAACGTGATCACCGACGTCGACGCGGCCTACCCGCGCTCGACGTTCGGCATCTGACGGTGCGTCACATGGACGCGACCCTCGTGTTCGAGGTGACCGAGGCTGACACGGCCGCCGCTGTCGGCTCCGGCAGCCTGAACGTGCTCGGCACCCCCCGACTTCTGGCATGGTGCGAGGCAGCCACGTGCGCGGCTCTCGAATCCGAACTCGTCGACGGTGCCACCAGCGTCGGTACCCGCATCTCGCTCGAGCACCAAGCAGCCAGCGCTGTGGGACAGCAGGTCGAGGTAACCGCGTCGCGTCTCGTGGTGGATGGTCGCCTCCATCGATTCACCGTGGCGGCGCGCCATCTCGGGGGCAACCAGAAGGTGATCGCGACCGGAGAGGTCACTCGGGTCGTAGTCGACACCGATCGGTTTCTGGCCCGACTCTGAGCCGGAGCCCGATTTCACGCCAGCGAGTCGACCTGAGAGACTGACTCGATCTCGATCCCAGGAGGAACCATGGGCAAGACCGGCCGCAAGCGCCGCGCTCGCCGCAAGAAGGGCGCGAACCACGGCAAGCGCCCCAACAGCTGAGCACGTCGCACACAGACAACGAACCCCCGGCCGATGGCCGGGGGTTCTTGTACGTCTCAACGCGAGAGGACGTCAGTCAGCCCTCGGAAATGCGGATCTGAACCTCTCGGATCTGAATCCGAACCCGCTCCCGCAGGTCGGCCGGCGCTACCTCGGCGCACGACCGAGCCACGACCGACTTCACCGTGCGCTGCAGGTCGTACTTGACCAAGCACGGGTTGCAGGTGTCGAGGTGCACCCGAACCGCTTCGCAGTCGGCTGCATCGAGCTCGTTGTCGAGGAAGTAGACGATCCGTTCCAGATAGTCGGCGCAGTCCTGGGCCGACGGGTCGGCGCCCATCTGACCGGGTGCCCCGTGGTCGTGGCTCATCGCTTGCCCGCCCCCTTGGCCTCGGCCGCGGCAACGGTGTCGGACGGAAGCAGGTCGTTGCTGCGCACGTAGTCGGACAGCATGTCGCGCAGCTGTCGTCGTCCGCGGTGCAGCCGGGACATCACGGTGCCGATGGGGGTCTCCATGATCTCGGCGATCTCCTTGTACGCGAATCCCTCGACGTCTGCGAGGTATACGGCCAGGCGGAACTCCTCGGGAAGTCGCTGGAGTGCGTCCTTGACCTGCGAGTCGGGAAGGTGCTCGAGCGCCTCCATCTCGGCGGACCTCAGGCCGGTCGAGGTGTGCGACTCGGCCCGCGCCAGCTGCCAGTCTTCGACGTCCTCAGACATCGACTGCTGGGGCTGGCGCTGCTTCTTGCGGTAGGTGTTGATGAAGGTGTTGGTCAAGATCCGGTAGAGCCAGGCCTTCAGGTTGGTGCCGGGCCGGAACTGGTGGAAGGCCGAGTAGGCCTTGGCGAAGGTTTCCTGAACCAGGTCCTCCGCGTCAGCCGGATTGCGGGTCATCCGCATCGCAGCGGAGTACAGCTGGTCGAGGAACGGGAGGGCGTCGCGCTCGAAGCGCAGCGACCGCTCAGCGTCGGTCTCGGTGGCGACATCTACCTCGCCAGCGGGCCCGCTCTCGGGGTGGGTCACGGAGTCAGTCATCGGGCCCCAGCCTACGGTGAGTGTTGAGGGGTCGGAGGCTGCCCGCTCGAGTAGTGCCATCACTCGGGGGGAACGCCTCACCCCCGACGGTCATTCCCGACCACTTCGCGGACGATCCACTCGAGGGTCGACTCGACCAGGATCTCGAGGGCCTCGTCTTGGCTCACCGGACCGCGAGCTGGCACCTTGAATCCGTGGTCGGCTCCGGGCACGACCACCAGCTCGACATTGCTTGGGAACTCCTCAGGCAGGCCCATGGTGTCGCGCTCACCTTGGACTACGAGGGTGGGCACCTTGGCACCGCGCAATTCGGGCAGACGGGACTTGTCGGGACGACCGGGCGGGTGCAGTGGGAAAGCCAGGGCCAGGCAGCCGATGGCGCCGAGCTGCTTGGCAGTGCGCGCCGCCGAGCGGGCGCCAGC
>JBAUWM010000233.1:0-9798 GCA_049583775.1 Nocardioides sp. | reverse complement strand
CGACCTGCTCGCCACCATGCGCGTCGACAAGAAGTCACGGGGCAACCAGCTGCGTTTCATCGTGCTCTCCGACGTCGGCCGTCCGACCGTGCTGGCTGGGCCGAGCGAGGCCCACTTGGCCGCTGCGTACGCCGCGATTGCGCCGGGGGGTGCGGCATGACGCGCGTCCTCGTGCTGAACGGCCCCAACCTGGGCCGGCTCGGCCGTCGACAGCCCGAGATCTACGGCTCGACCACCATGGCTGAGCTCGGCGACCTGTGCGCAGCCTGGGGGCGTGAGCTGGGCCTCGAGGTCGAGGTGCGACAGACCAACCATGAGGGCGTCATGCTCGACTGGCTGAACGCCGCAGCAGACGACGCGACGCCCGTCGTCCTGAACGCTGCTGCGTGGACGCACTACTCCTATGCGATCTTCGATGCCTGCGCTCAGCTGGTCGCTCCGCTGATCGAGGTGCACATCTCCGACCCTCACCAGCGCCCCGAGGAGTTCCGCCACACCTCGCTGGTCACCCCCTACGCCGCCGAGGTGATTGCCGGTCACGGAATCGACGGTTACCGGATGGCCCTGGCATCTCTGGCTGGCCTGCTCGGATAGTTCGTCATCTGGTCAACGTGCTGACGCGCAGGAACGTTGACCAGATGACGAACTATCCAGGCCGCAAAGCCCTCACAGGCAACGTCGCGGGGGTCGTCATCCACAGGGTCGGGAACGCCTGGAGTAGGCGGCATTCGTCGGAGGCACCAGCCGTGCGTGACGAACGACGAGCCTGGCTTCGACCCGATCTGCGCGCGGCCGAACGATATCCGTTGGCCACTCAAAGTCGGACGGCGCCCAGATGGACCATCATCTCCCACGTGGAGGGTCGCGAACGGTCCGTCCTTCAAGCGGGTTGCGCGCGGTATCTACGTTCCAGCTGATCGGCCGGGGCACGTCGAGCAGCGCATCGTCGAGGCGGCCGCACGCCTGCCACCCGATGCGTCCCGTGGTTGCGTCAGCGGATGGGCGGCCTTGCGTTGGCGCGGTGCGGCCTACTTCGACGGCCGGGGAGTGGCTGGGCGCGACGATCTGCCGGTCGAACTGGTCGTCGGTGGCACGCGGGCTCACCTGACGTCGACCCCGCAGGTCCGCGTCCTTCGTCGGGACCTGCACCGAGTCGAGCGCGACGCGGTGGCCGGGCTGCCGATCACCACGGTTCAACGTGCCCTCTTCGACGAGATCAGACGCCGCGGAGATCTGTGGTCGGCGGTCCAGGCGATCGACATGACAGCTGCGGCCGGATTGATCAGCGTCTGGCTGTTCGCGCAGTACGTGAGCGACTGCAACTCGGTCAACGGAGCACCCTTGGCCCGGCACGCAGTTTCTCTCGCGGTCGATGAAAGTCGGTCTCCGCGCGAGTCGTGGCTTCGACTGGTGTGGAGGCTGGTCGCAGGATTGCCGGAGCCACTGATCAACGTCCCGGTCTACGACCTTCATGGCCGCCTCATCGGCGTGCCTGACATCTTCGACGCGGAAGCAGGAGTCGTCGCCGAGTACGACGGGGGAGTGCATCGCAGCGAGGATCGACGGCGCCGCGACGTCCAGCGTGAAACTCGATTTCGCGACCACGGACTCGAGTACCTGTGCGTAGTTCAGGGCGAGGACCGCTACGTGGCCGCAGATCGTATCGAGCGGACCCGCGCCAGAGCTCTCCGTCTCGCCGCACGGCCTGCCGCTTGGACGCTGGTTCCACCGCCCTGGGTCGCACCAGTCGAGACTCTCGACGAACAGCTCGAGCGTCGGGGTCTGGTTCACGAGCTGACGAAAGCCTGGTGCGATTCGGTGCCAGTGACGCACGAACCGATAGTTCGTCATCGGGTCAACCTGCCCGGCTACGAAGCATGTTGACCTGATGACGAACTATCCGCGCGACCGATGCAGGCAACGAGCGAATCGGTCAGTAGACTTCGCGGCTGTTGCCCGGAAGCATCGGGTGGCCTCTCCTCGACACGAAGGTTGAATCGCGCGCATGGCAACCACGAACGATCTCAAGAACGGCATGGTCCTCAACATCGAAGGACAGCTCTGGGCTGTTGTTGAGTTCCAGCACGTCAAGCCCGGCAAGGGCCCCGCGTTCGTGCGTACCAAGCTGAAGAACGTCGAGTCGAACAAGACCGTCGACAAGACCTTCAACGCCGGCACCAAGGTCGAGACCGCCACGGTCGACCGCCGCACGATGCAGTACCTCTACAACGACGGCACGTCGTTCGTCTTCATGGACGTCTCGAACTACGAGCAGCTCGAGATCGCGCCTGAGATCGTTGGCGGCAACGCCAACTTCCTCCTCGAGAACCAGGAGGCGGTTGTCGCCACGAACGAGGGCCGCGTGCTCTTCATCGAGCTGCCGGCATCGGTGGAGCTCGTGGTCACCTTCACCGAGCCTGGGCTCGCGGGTGACAGCGCGACCGGTCGCACGAAGCCGGCCACGCTCGAGACCAACCACGAGATCCAGGTGCCGCTGTTCATCAACCAGGGCGAGAAGGTCAAGGTCGACACCCGCGACTCGTCCTACATGGGTCGAGTCAAGGGCTGAGGCCCGCCACCCCGTGGGAGCCCGATCCAAAGCACGCCAACGAGCGCTCGACGCTCTCTACGCAGCAGACCTTCGCAACGAGTCGGCCGCCGACAACCTAGCGCACGCCGTTGCGGCGGGCGAAGGTCCTTCGAACGACTACACCGCAGTCCTGATCCGAGGCGTGGTCGAGCACCTGCCCAAGATCGACGAGCTGCTCAGCGGCTACTCGCAGGCCTGGACCCTCGACCGGATGCCGGCCGTCGACCGCAACGTGCTCCGGATCGGTATCTGGGAGCTGCTCTGGGCCGACGACGTGCCCGACGGCGTCGCGGTCAGCGAGGCGATGGCCTTGGTGCAGCAGCTCTCGACTGATGAGTCACCAGCCTTCGTGAACGGCATCCTCGGCGCCATCCAGCGAGACAAGCCCACGCTCGTCTAGGCCGCGCTCGCCTCACCCCGGCGGACGCAGCAGGAAATCTGCGGGTCGGCCATGCTGGGCTCATGAACGACGCCGCGCGAGCAGCCCACCAGAGCGACTGGGTCGATCGGATGGCCTCGGCCGGGCTGGTCGCGTACGGCGTGGTGCATCTCGTGATCGGCTGGCTGGCCGCTCAACTGGCCCTCGGCGACCGTGACGGCGGCGCGTCGTCGACCGGTGCCGTCAAAGAGCTCGCCCAGCAGCCGTTCGGGCAGGTGCTGGTGTGGCTGGTGGCGATCGGGCTCGTGCTGCTCGTCGCGTGGCAGGCGCTGGACGCCGCGATCGGTCACCGTCGGGAAGATGAGCCGACCCGCACGCGCAAGCGCCTCACGTCGGCGGGCAAGGCCGCGGTCTACGCCGCGATCGCGGCAAGTGCCTTCACCGTGGCGACCGGATCGTCGTCGTCGGGAGGAAGCGGCACCGACCCGCTGACAGCTCGGCTGATGAACCTGCCCGGTGGCCAGGCCCTGGTCTTCGCCGTGGGGCTCGCCGTGGCCGGCGTCGGGGTCGCCCACCTCGTGACGGCCTGGCGCGAGTCGTACCTCGACAAGGTCGACGGCCAGGGGAGCAGCGGGCACGTGGGCAGGGCCTACCGCGTGCTCGCGCGCACCGGGTATGCCGCCAAGGGGGTCGCGTTACTGGTCGTGGGTGGGCTCTTCGGCTACGCAGCGATCACGCACGAGGCCAAGAAGTCAGGTGGCCTCGACCAGGCCCTGACCAAGGTCCTGGACGCGCCCTTCGGTCCGGTGCTGCTGCTGGCCATCGGCGTCGGCTTCATCGCCTACGGGCTCTACTGCTTCGTGCAAGCGCGCTACCTCGACCGCTGACCCATCCTGTCATCGCCCGGGGACAGGGCTCATCTGCTTGGCTGTCGGCATGACAGCCGCGCGCACCGACACCGTCGACGTCGTCGTCCTGGGTCTGGGTCCGGGCGGGGAGTACGCCGCCAACAAGCTTGCCTCCGCAGGCCTCGACGTGGTCGGTGTCGACGAGCTGCTGGTGGGCGGCGAGTGCCCGTTCTTCGGCTGTACGCCGTCCAAGCTGATGATCCGTGGCGCCGACGTGGTCGCCGAGGCGCGCCGGGTCGAAGGATTGGGTGGCCAGGCCCAGGTACGACCTGACTGGCGCACCGTCGCCGAGCGCGTGGCCAAGGCCACCAACGACTGGCACGACCACGGGCACGTCGAGCGTCTCGAGAAGGCGGGCGTGCGGATCGTCCGGGGTAGCGGTCGCCTCGACGGCCCCGGCCGGGTGCTGGTCGAAGGGGACGCCGGCACGGTCGAGCTGATTGCCCGCAAAGGCGTGGTGCTCGGCACCGGCACTCGTCCGAGCGTGCCGCCGATCGATGGATTGGCAGGCACGCCGTTCTGGACCAACCGCGAGGTGGTACGGCTGACTGAACTACCCGACAGCCTCGTCGTCATCGGTGGCGGACCGATCGGCTGCGAGCTCACGCAGGCGTTTGCGCGCTTCGGGGTCGACGTGACGTTGCTCGAGATGGCCGACCGGGTCATGGCGCCCGAGGAGCCGGAGACCAGCGACCTCATCGAGCAGGTGCTCGTCGGTGACGGGGTCGACGTGCACACCGGCGTGCAGATAGAGCGCGTCCAGCATGACGGATCGTTCACCGTGCACCTGAGCGACGGTCGCAACTTCGAGTCCGACGCACTGCTGGTGTCGGCCGGTCGGCACCCCAACCTCGACCGCGTGGGGCTCGAGACGGTCGGGCTGGACCCGGACGCCTCCACCATCGACACCGACGAACGGATGCGTGCAGCCGAGCGTCTGTGGGCGGTCGGCGACGTCACCGGCAAGGGCGCCTTCACCCACGTGTCCCGCTATCAAGCCGTGGCAGTCGTGCGCGACATTCTCGACCGCGACGGCCCGTGGGCGGAATACCACTCGGTCAGCCGGGTCACGTTCACCGACCCGGAGGTCGGCAGTGTCGGCCTCACCGAGCAGCAGGCCCGCGAGGCCGGACTGAACGTGGTCACTGGGCTGGCTCAGGTCGACAAGTCCAGCCGCGGCTGGATCCACGGCGACGACACAGTCGGCCTGATCAAGGTCGTCGCCGACGCCGACCGCGGCATTCTCGTCGGCGCGAGCGCCGTCGCGCCTTATGGGGGAGAGGTGCTGGGGCTGCTGGCAGCCGCGGTGCACGCGCGGACGCCGATAGCGACCCTGCGCGGCATGCATTTCGCTTACCTGACCTTCCACCGCACGATCCAGAGCGCGCTCAACGACCTCGGGCTCTGAGCCGGCAGAGGTTTGGGGAAGGCTTGGACCGGTCATGACCCTCCCGACGTCCCGACGGAGGAGATCATGACCGAGCACGAGCGCCCTGACCGGGCCGAGACCAGTGACCGCATGTACACCCCCGAAGAACTTGAGGCCTATGCCCGTCAGCAGCTCGAACCGGCGACGGCTGGACGGCGTCCGGCGCCGCTGAGCGACCAGCTCGCCGACCCGCCAGCCGCTCGGACCCCCGATCCACTCAACGACCCGATTCCTGGCTGGCCACAAGCTGCCCACGACGCGCCCGCCGTCACGCCGCCACCGCGTGGCCCGGCACCAACCTGGACACCGAAGAGTCCTCAGCATGCGATGCCGGCTTCGGCACAGCCTCCGACCCCGCCTGCCACCCCGATTACCACCCCGATTACCACCCCGCCTACCACCCCGCCGCCCGTGGCGGCCGAGGAGCCCGAGCAGCCCCAGGTTTCGGAGGTGCGTCGCTTCATGACGGCCACCGACTTCCTCGATCGACGTGACAGCGACAAGCAGCTCGGCCCGGCAACCTGGGGCTGGCGCGGTCGGGTCCGGCGCTGGTCGGGCGGCCTGATCGAGCCCGCTATGGGCGCGAAGGAGGAGGCCTACGAGAACGCCCGCGCCAAGATCCAGCGTGACTTCGACGGCCCGCGCACCATCGCTTTCATCAATCCTAAGGGCGGAGCCGCCAAGACCACCGGTGTGCTCGCCGCCGGCTACACGTTCGGCACGGTTCGCGGCGGCGGCGTGGTCGCCTGGGACAACAACGAGACCCGCGGCACGCTCGGCATCCGTGGCACGCGCAGTTCGCACCGCAACACCACGCGTGAGCTGCTCGAAGATCTCGAGCGCTTCAAGGACGTCTACCAGTCGCGGATCGGAGATCTTGGCGCCTTCGTGCGGTCGCAAGGAGACGCCCACTTCGACGTGCTCGCCTCCGACGAGCGCCCCGACGTCACCGGCACGATCCGCGCCGACGACTTCAACGAGGTCCACGCGCTCCTCGAGCGCTTCTACCGGGTCATCCTGGTCGACACCGGCAACAACATGCGCGCCGAGAACTGGCTGGCCTCCGCTGAGGCTGCCGACCTCCTGGTCGTCACCAGCACCGTGCGCGAAGACACCGGATACAGCGGGCTGTGGATGCTCGACGCATTGCAGGACGCTGGCATGCAGAACCTGAAGTACAAGTGCGTCACGGTGCTGTCTGACCCCTCGCCGCAGGTCGACACCAAGCTGGCCGCCGACCTGGTGTCGGTCTACGAGCAGCGCACCCGTGCGGTCTACCGGGTGCCCTACGACCCGGTGCTGGTCGCCGGTTCGGTTGTGCCCTACGCACAGCTGTCACCCGCCACCCGGATGTCGTGGCTCAATGCGTGCGCGGGCATGGCTGCTGCGCTGTGAGACCGCTCGTCACGCCCCGGACCGGCCTTGACCTTCGGCTGATCGCGGGGCGCGCGGCGCCTGCGGTCGGCGTCCGCGGGTCGGGACACCAGCCGACCGCGGGCTGAGCAGGTCCGTCTGACTGCTAGTGTCTGCGTCGTTCGACATCCTTTAACGAGCCGTCCTGTGAGGCGGAGAAGGAGGTCAGGCAGCACTCGTGTGTGCCCAGCCAGCCCCAGACGCACCGACCGAGCCGGAGACCGGCACGGTCGTGTTGGATTCCGGTGACATTGCCCGGGCCCTGACCCGCATCTCGCACGAGATCCTCGAGCGCAACAAGGGCGCCGCCGAGCTCGTGCTGCTCGGGATCCCCACTCGCGGCGTCGGTCTCGCACGGCGGATCGCGGCCCGGATCGCCGCCACTGAGGGTGTCGAGGTGCCGGTTGGTGCGCTCGACATCACGATGTATCGCGACGACCTTCGCAAGCACCCGGCTCGCTCCCCGCAGCCCACTGAAATGCCGGCCGGCGGCATCGACGGCAAGACCGTGGTGCTGGTCGACGACGTGCTGTACTCCGGACGCACCGTGCGCGCAGCGCTCGATGCGATGAACGACGTCGGCCGCCCCGACGTGGTCCGCCTCGCGGTCCTGGTCGACCGCGGCCACCGCGAGCTGCCGATCCGCGCCGATCACGTCGGCAAGAACCTGCCCAGCGCTCGCACCGAGCGAGTGATGGTGCGCCTCGCCGAGCTCGACGGCATCGACGAAGTGAGGATCGCCTCCTCATGAGGACGCCATGAAGAGACACCTGCTCTCGATCGACGACCTGGACGCCGACGACATCGCCACGCTGTTCACCACCGCAGCCGAGATGCACGACCTGCAGCACCGGCAGGTCAAGAAGCTGCCAGCTCTGCGTGGCCGCACCATCATCAACCTGTTCTTCGAAGACTCCACCCGCACTCGGTCGAGCTTCGAGATCGCCGGCAAGTGGCTCTCGGCCGACACGATCAACATCACCGGCAAGGGCAGCTCGGCGTCCAAGGGCGAGAGCCTGCGCGACACCGTGATGACCATCGCCGCGATGGGGGTCGACGCCCTGGTGATGCGGCACAGCGCCAGCGGCGCGGCACTCCAGGTCTCGCAGTGGATCGACGCCGCCGTGATCAACGCCGGCGACGGCACCCACGAGCATCCGTCGCAGGCGCTGCTTGACGCCTACACGTTGCAGCGCCGCCTCGGTTCGCTCGAGGGCCGGCACGTCGTGCTGGTCGGCGACCTCACCCACAGCCGGGTCTTTCGCAGCAACGTCAAGTGCCTCATCAAGCTCGGCGCCGAGGTGACCGTGGTTGCTCCGCCGACGCTGATGCCCAGCGGGGTGGCCGCCTGGTCAGCCGAGGCTGGCTTCGCGACCGCCTACGACCTCGACGAGGTGCTCTCGAAGGCCGACGCAGTGATGATGCTGCGGGTGCAGCGCGAGCGCATGAGGGGCGGCTACTTCCCGAGCCCGCGGGAGTACACGGTCGGTTACGGGCTCACCCGCGACCGACTGCGCCAGCTCGGCCCCGACGTGCCGATCTGTCACCCCGGGCCGATGAACCGTGGCCTCGAGATCGCCGCCGACGCTGCTGATGCCGCCCAGTCGGCCGTGCTCGACCAGGTCTCGGCCGGGGTCGCGATCCGGATGGCCATCCTCTACCACCTTCTCGCCGGCGAAGGGGCCGACCAGTGACTGACTCGATCCTCGTCAAGGGCGTCTCCCTGCTGGGGGCCGAGACGGCCGACCTGCTGCTGGTCGACGGCGCGATCGCCGAGATCGGCAGCGTGTCCGCGCCCGGAGTGCGCGTCATCGACGCCGCCGGCCTGGTTGCGCTGCCTGGTCTGGTCGACCTGCACACCCACCTGCGCGAGCCCGGTCGCGAGGACGCCGAGACGATCCTCACCGGCTCGCAGGCCGCCGCCGTGGGTGGCTTCACCGCCGTGCTCGCGATGGCCAACACCAACCCGGTCACCGACACGGCCGAGGCAGCCGAGCGCGTGCACGACCTCGGTCGGATAGCTGGGTTGGTCGACGTGCACCCGGTCGGCGCCGTCACGCGGGGCCTGGAGGGTGAAGAGCTCGCCGAGCTCGGGCTGATGCACCGCTCTCGCGCTCGGGTGAACGTGTTCTCCGACGACGGCCGTTGCGTCGGCAACGCCCGCGTCATGCGCCGCGCGCTCGAGTACGTCAAGGCTTTCGGTGGCGTGATCAGCCAGCACGCGCAGGACCCTGACCTCGCCGGTGGCGAGTCCTGCTGCCACGAGGGCGAGGTGTCCGGCCGTCTCGGTCTGCCCGGTTGGCCCAGCGTCGCCGAGGAGGTCATCGTCGCCCGCGACGTGATGCTGGCCCGACACACAGGCTCTCGCGTTCACGTGGCGCATGCCTCCACCGCTGGCACCGTCGAGGTGCTGCGGTGGGCCAAGGCCCAGGCCAAGCAGGACGGCCACTGGTCTGTCACCGCCGAGGTCACGCCCCACCACTTGCTGCTCACCACTGAGCTGGTTGCCGGCTACGACCCGACCTTCAAGGTGAACCCTCCGCTACGCCCCCAGGAGGACGTCGATGCCCTGCGCGCGGCCCTGGCCGACGGCACCATCGACGCCGTGGCCACCGACCACGCTCCGCACGCCCGGCACGACAAGGAGCATGCCTTCGTCGACGCGGCGTTCGGCATGCTCGGCCTCGAGACAGCACTACCGGTGGTGGCCACCGTGATGGTGGAGTCGGGGTTGATGACCTGGGCCGACGTCGCGCGCGTGATGTCGACCAACCCGGCTCGGATCGCGGGCCTGGAGGGCCAGGGCGGTTCCCTGGCGGTGGGCCAGCCCGCCAACCTCACCCTGATCGACCCGGCTGCCCCTCTGGTCGTCGACCGCGACCAGTCGGTCTCGATGTCGCGCAACAACCCGTGGCACGGCCGCAGCCTGGGTGCCACTGTTCACGCCACGTTGCTGCGTGGCGTTCCCACCGTGCTCGAAGGAAAGCTCACATGAAGACCATCGTGATCACCGGCGCACCGGACGGCATCGGCCTCGGGGTGTCGGCATGACTCGCGCCCTGCTGGTTCTCGAGGACGG
>JBAUWM010000232.1:0-5850 GCA_049583775.1 Nocardioides sp. | reverse complement strand
CCTTGCTCGGCCTCTCCCGCGTCACCGCGCGTCGCTACCTCGAGCACTTCGTCGCCTCCGGCGTTGCCGAGGTTCGGCTGCAGTACGGCTCCGCTGGTCGACCGCAACGCCACTACCACCTGACGTAGCTGGCCCGCCGCGGCGTCGCCAAAGAGCACCGAGACTGGGTCTCAGAGCGAGGGCGGAATCCGGTGCCGCACTCCTGATCGGCGAAAGAGCGGCTTAAGCGCGTCGACGACCCCGCTCGAGGAGGTCAGCCTCCAGTCGCGCTCCTTCTTGGAGTGGAACCAGATGACCGCGGAGATCCTCGGCATGGAGGTGTCGGCCAGCATCGCGCGCACCCATGCGTCCTTGCGGTGCCGCGGATCCTTGGGCGCGCCGTCGCGGCGACGCGGCTCCTTGGAGGCCACCTCGCACAGCCACACCGGCGCGGTCGGGTGCAGCGCGACCAGTCGGCGGTACTGCCCTGTGAATATTCGTTTGAAGGAGAGCCAGCGGCCCCACGCCTTGTCGATGCCCCAGTTGAAGCCGTCGAGACCCAGTACGTCGACGTACGCGGCGCCGGGCCAGATCTTCTCCACGGGGGTGGTCTCGGCGTAGGTGTCAGCAGTCGGGTTGAAGACCCACTTCAGGTTGGTCGCACCCGCGCTGCGCAGATAGGTCACGACGTAACGCCAGGCTTGCTTGAACTCCTCGTACGTTCCGCCGTGAGGTAGCGCGCCATCGGCGGTGGGCTGAAAGCTCTGCCAGTCGCCGTTCATCTCCGGCCACGGCCGCACGTACACGTCGTGCGGGTAGTCGAGTGCTGCCTGTGCGATCTGGTCGAGATACTCGTCGTGCTGCCCCGAGGTCCACTCCGCGAAGCGAGTGGCACCCATGTCCCACGACACAAGCACGGTGCGAGTTCCGTCTCTACTGAAGCGCTGCTCTGCTGCGGCGGGGAAGACGTCGCCGAACCCGTAGTAGTAGGACGCGATGCCGACCGGGGCGCCGATCTTCTGCTCCATCCGCGAGAGAAGTCCAGGCTTGGCCTGCATCCCTTCCACGAAAGCACCGAACACGGCCCGCTCACCCAAGGTGGTGCCTGTGCGGAGGTGGCCGCCCTGCGAGCCGGCTGCGCTGCTACCTGCTCCAGCGACGACAAAGAGGGTGCACGTCAGCGCTACTGACGTCAAGAGAGCCCGGATCACGAGATAACTGTCCGCGGGGCGCGTCGGGCGGGACAGGGCTTTGCGCACAGATAGCCCGACCTAGGGTCAAAACCCCCCAAAATGACTATCTCGAGAATCACCCATTTGGGTGGGAGTGACTAGACCAGTAGGGGGTACGGACTAGTTGTCTAGACGTGCTCGGGACGTGCTCGGGCCGTCGGGACGCTCCTGCGGACCGTGCACTCCCCAGCACGGTCGTCTCGGTGCGAGAGGAAGATATGAGCGCGCTCACGATGCCCCAAGAATTGGCGCCGAACGAGCGTGCGACGACACATGAGGCATGCCGTCGCACGGATGGCACTCCTGACCACGGTCGCCTGGTGGCCCTGCTGCCGGCGCACAACGAGGAAGCCTCGTTGCCGCTTGCAGTGGAGTCGCTGAAGCGCCAGACGCATCCGCCCGACCGCATCGTGGTCGTGGCCGACAACTGCACGGACCGCACCGAGCAAGTCGCGGCTGAGATGGGTGCCGAGGTGCACTCCACCGTCGAGAACCGCCACAAGAAGGCTGGAGGGCTCAACCAGGCACTCCGGCAGTACTTGCCCGACCTGGACGACCACGACCTGGTTCTCGTCATGGACGCCGACTCGCTTCTTGACCCCAAGTTTTTGGAGGAGGCCCGTCGACACCTTGATGGTGAGGACGCGCACGCCGACCGACGCAAGCGAGCCTTGGGCGGTGTCGGGGGGACCTTCCGCGGCGGACCGGGCGGCGGGCTGCTCGGCACGTTCCAGCGCAACGAGTACGCGCGTTACGCCCGTGACGTGCGGCGACTCAAGGGCAAGGCCCTAGTACTCACCGGAACAGCTTCGGTGTTTCCAGTGCACGTCCTTCGCGAGGTCCAGGCCGCGCGCCGCGCCAGCCGGTTGCCCGACCAGTCTGGGAACGGCGACATCTACGACATCCATGTGCTCACTGAGGACAACGAGCTCTCACTGGCCCTCATGCACTTGGGTTACGGCATTTTGGCCCCGGCAGGGTGCACGCTCGAGACCGAGGTGATGACGACGTGGTCCGACCTCGCGGCACAACGGCGACGGTGGAAGCGCGGCGCGATCGAGAACATCGTCGACTACGGCCTCACCCGGGTAACCGCCGCCTATTGGGGTCGGCAGATCATGTCGGCCCTGGGGGTGCTGGTCACAGCGCTCTACCTGGCCACGATCGGCTACGGCCTGCTGACCGGCCTGTCAGTTCATCCGTTCTGGTTGGCGGCGTCGGGTGTCTTCGCACTCGAACGTGTGGTGACCGTGAATCGTCGGGGCTGGCGCCAGATGCTGCTGGCGGCACCACTCGTGATCGAGATGGCCTACGACGTCTTTCTGCAACTTGTCCAAGCCCAAGCACTAGCCCAAGCAACGCTCAAGCACGAAAGGAACTGGTGAACATGTACAACACACCCGCTGCCATGTCGTCGACGACTGGAGGCCTGGCGATGACAGGCATGACTGGTAATCCGATCTGGCTCGTGCTGGCCTCGTTCGCCCTGATCGCGCTGGGTCTGGCCGTCCTGCGGACCATCCCCCGCCCCGAGCGGTGAGACGTACCCTCGCGACACTGCTGATCGTCGCCGGTCTGGGCCTCCTGGGCTCGGTGGTGCTCACCCCGTGGGTCCAAGCCGAACAGGCGGCGAGGGCGCAATCACGCTTGGCCGGTGATGTGCCCGCCGGACCCCCGATCTCTGGCCCATCGGTGGTTGGCCCCGCTGCCTCCGCTCACCCGAGCAAGGACCGTTCCGCGGTCCCGGTGGCACAACGTGTCGACGAGGGACGGGCCGTCGCGGTGATGCACATACCGAGGTTGGGTCGGGAATGGCAATGGACGGCGATCGAAGGCACGGCGCCTGGGCTGATCGAGGCAGGTCCGGGTCATTACACCGGCACCGCGTGGCCAGGGGAACGGGGCAACGCCGCCTTCGCGGCTCACCGTGCCGGGCACGGTGACCCTTTCATCGACTTCGATAAATTGACTTCGGGCGACGAGGTGGTGCTGACGCAGGGCGGAACCCGCTGGGTGTACGAGATCACCCAGGGACCGCGCATCGTTCTCGAGACCGCCGACTGGGTGCTCGACCCGCTCCCGGGCCGGAATCTCACCCTGACCACGTGCTGGCCGCGGTACGGATCCGAGAAACGCATGTATGTGCGCGGCGAACTCGTCGAGGTCGAGCAGCAGCACGAAGCTGATCAGTGGACTGTCGTGGCGGAGATGGCTGCATGAGAGCGTGGCGGACCGGCGTGCCTCTCACTCTCGCTCTTGTTGTGGCGCTGGTGGTCGCGCTCCGGGTGGTGAGCAACGACGGTGACGCCACCCCCAGGGCCACGGGTTGGGGTCCTGACCCGCGCACGGTGGAGGACCTGGCGGTGCTTGCCACCGCCGACTCCGAAGGGCTCCGACTGCACACCGGCAGCGGTGATCGCACGTTCCTGCCCGGCATCAACCTCGGTGGCAGCCTCCCTGGACGGTTGGCCGGCGACTTCTCGTCCATGGATGGGTCCGCTTTCGGCGGCTGGATCGCGCAGATGGCGCGCATGGGCATCCGTGTGATCCGCATCTACGACTTGATGCCGCCAGCGTTCTACGACGCGGTGCGCTTCTACAACGTCGAGCATGCCTCCGAGCCGATGTACTTGGTCCAGGGCGTGCGCATCCCCGACACGGGCTACGCCGAAGGGGAATCCACACTGCTCGACCCTGAGGTCGACGACCCCTTCGCGGCCCAGGTGCTCGACGTCGCAGCGGCGGTGCACGGAGAGCTGGCCTACGAACAAACCGGAGGCGAGGCGCCGCCCGTGTGGGAGAGCGACGTGTCGCCCTGGGTGGTGGCCTGGATCCTCGGGCAAGAGTGGGACCCGGGCGTGGTCGAGCGAACCGACCGGGCATCGCCGCCGGGGGAGAGTGCCGGTGACTTTGTCGTTGCCGACGCCGACGCCACGGCGACGGAATGGTGGATGGCGCGGCATCTCGACGCGCTCGCCCGGGCATTGCACGATCGCGGCACCAGCGTCCCGTTGTCCTTCGTGAACTGGCCGACCACGGATCCGCTGCCGCATCCGGCTGAGCCGCTGCCCAGTGAGGACGCCGTCGGCATCGACTTCGAGAACCTGCACTCCACCGATCAGTGGCCCGGGGGCATCTTCGCCACGTACCACGCCTACCCCTTCTACCCGGACTTCCTTCGTCACGAGGCAGCGCTGAGCGAGACCGAGCGCGACGGTGAGCCTGATCCGTATGCCGGGTATCTCGCCGCACTCACCGCCCACCACTCCTCGATGCCGGTAGTGGTGGCCGAGACCGGCGTTCCTTCGGCGATCGGCTCGGCGCACGATGGCCCCCGGCGGCGTGACCAAGGCGGACGCGACGAGCGCGAGGCGATGACCATCGCCGCCGACCTGCTCCGCTTGACCGCGGAGCAAGGCGCCGCCGGAGCATTCGTCTCCTCCTGGATCGATGACTGGAGCCGGCCGGTGTGGAACACCGCTCCAACGGTCCCCGCGTCCGGAAGCCATCGCTGGCACGACGCCCTCAATGCCTCGCAGTGGTACGGAGTCCTCCGGCACGAGTCCGGCTTCGTGCCCGACTCGTTGGCTTCGGTAGCCAGTCCTCAGGGTTCACTTGCCAGGGTGACCGTCCAAGCTGATGCAGCCTTCCTCCGGGTGCTCGTCAAGGGGCGGCGAACCCTGCCTCCGACACTGAAGATCGACGTGGACAGCGTCGGGGACTCTGCCCCAGAGCGTCGAGTGGTCGTCAACACGAGCACCCGCGACGCGAGAGTCCAGGTGCGGGCGGGCTACGACCCAGTGCGGCTTCTTCTGGACGATCCGGAGTCGCTGCCCCAGGGCCGCGAGCCTTGGCACCTGGTGCGGCAGCTCACCAACGGCGCGCGCGAGGTCGGGGGCGAGCCGCGGCCTGCCGAAACTTTTGACGTCGGGCGTCTGGTGGGGGGCAGCTGGGACCCGACCGTGCGGCCCTCTGAGAGCCGCGCCACGTTCAGAACCTCGCAGCAAGATCACTCGGTGCGTCTACGCCTGCCGTGGTCCATGGTCGGGATGGCTGACCCGGCTAGCCATCTAGCCCTCGGCCGGACCGATCGCCCCAGGTTCGTCGCGGTGGAGGGGCTGACGCTTCGAGTGCGTGGACCCGGTAGCGACCTGCGCGTGGCCTATCGCTGGCCCAGCTGGGAGACCCTGGACGTGAGCACCCGGCTGGTCGCTGGACACGAGGTGCTGGCTCGAGCCTTCCGCGATCTAGCGCCCTGAGTCGCCCCGGGTGGGCAGGCATTCGCGAGCCTCGCAGGGTGGATGACGTTTGCGTCGGCGGCCCCGCCCCGGGTGCGGCGTGGTTCAGGCCAGGTTCCCGTACGTGATCGTGCCCGTGTCGGGTCGAGCCAGCGAGCGGGCGATGACGAGGCGTTGGATCTGGTTGGTGCCCTCGAAGATCTGCATGACCTTGGCTTCGCGCATGTACCGCTCGACCGGGAAGTCGCGGGTGTAGCCGTAGCCGCCGAGCACTTGGACGGCGTCGGTGGTGACCTTCATGGCGTTGTCGGTGGCGACGAGCTTGGCGATCGAGGCTTCGCGGCCGAAGGGCAGACCGGCGTCCTTGAGGCGGGCGGCGTGGAGGGTGGCTTGTCGGGCGG
>JBAUWM010000231.1:0-3851 GCA_049583775.1 Nocardioides sp. | reverse complement strand
TGGCCGACTTGGCCGAGCGCGCGGGCGAGTCGGGCCTCAGCGAGTAGGCCCGACCGCGCCGCGTACCCGCTCTGCCTTCCAGCACGACTCGGCCCATTCGTCAGCCACGTCGGAGAGCACCGTGATGCCACCGCCGGTGCCGAGGCGATAACGGCCAGCGCCGCCGGTCATCAAGCTGCGGATCACGACCCCCAGGTCAGCGCGACCATCACCAGAGATCCACCCGAAAGCGCCCGCGTAGGCGCCGCGGGGAGTGGCCTCGACGCCGTCGATGATCTGCATCGTGCGTAGCTTCGGCGCTCCGGTCATCGAGCCGGCCGGAAAGAGTGCGCGGAGCGCGTCGAGGGTGGTCACGTCGGCACGCAACTGGCCGACCACGGTGGAGACCAGCTGGTGCACGGTCTCGTACGACTCCACGTCCATCAGCACTGGCACGTCGACGGTGCCGACCTCGCACACCTGCGCCAGGTCATTGCGCAGCAGATCGACAATCATCAGGTTTTCGGCGCGGTACTTCGGATCGGTCGCCAGGTGCCGTCGGCGCTCGTCGTCCTCGGCCTTCGTCGACCCACGCGGGGTCGTGCCCTTGATGGGCTTGGTCTCCAAGACTCGGTCGGCGGTCACCAACGCGTAGCGCTCGGGGCTGCTGCTGAGCAACCAGGCCTCCGCGCCGGGCACGTCATGCTGCAGGAACCCGGCGTAGGGCGCCGGGTTGAGCTCGCGCAGCCGCAGATAGACCTCGGCTGGCGCGTCGGGGCTGTCGGCCTCGCTGCGGTAGGTCAGGTTGGTCTCATACGTGTTGCCCGCACGCAGTTGCTCTTGCACCGCCGCGAAGGCCGCGGCGTAGTCGGGGTCGAGCGGCGTGGCGCGCGAGATCGCCAGCCCCCGGTGCCGCTCACCCACCGCATGGTCGAAGCGCCGCACCGTGCTCGCCCGCATCCACACGGCATCCGGCATCGTCTGATCGGGTCGCGCCGGCAGATCGGGGCGACAGGCATAGCCGAAGTAGCCGAACCACTGGTCGGACGCCGACCCGGCGGCAAGCTCGGCGGCCAGCACGGCGAACACGTCGTCCCCCACCACCTGGGCATCCTGCCCAGCGTGACGGGTCACCTCGCGTCGCGTCGCGTCGTAGCTCAGCGATACGTCGTCATCGTCGAGCCACCCGATGATCGAACGCTGGCCAGACCATCCACGGGCGCCGCCGCCGTCGAGCCAGAAGCAGCGCCGGCGGGTGGCGGCCACCTCGCGGAAGAACTCGACGGCGGGGTCGATGCTCATCGTCGGCCACCTAAGAAGTTGGCTATCAGCGTCGTGCCGTGGGTGGAGAGCACCGACTCGGGGTGAAACTGCACGCCCTCGAGAGGCAGCGAACGGTGCCGGACGCCCATCACCACGCCGTCGTCGGCGGTAGCGGACACCTCGAGCTCGTCAGGCACAGCCGTCGCCGCGAGTGAGTGGTAGCGCACCGCCTCGAAGTCGGCGGGGAGCCCGGCGAACACGCCGCGGCCGTCGTGGGCGATCCGAGCGACCTCGCCGTGGGCCGGGCGCACTCGGTCGACGGTGCCACCGAACGCGGTCACCAGTCCCTGCATCCCGAGGCACACCCCCAGCACCGGGCGAGTTCCAGCCAGCAGCACCGCCCGGCCAACGGCGAAGTCGGCGGCGACGTCCGGGTGTCCGGGACCGGGCGAGAGCACCACGAAGTCGTGCGCCAAGACCTCGGCAGCCGATACCTGGTCGTGCTGCACCACCGTCGGCAACACTCCCGTGACGCCGGCCACCAGATGCACCAGGTTCCAGGTGTAGGAGTCGTAGTGGTCGACCACCACGACGTCGACGGTCATGCTCAGTCGGGCAGGAGCAGGCTGCCGACCAGCTCGTGCAGCAGGTCGTAGCCATGCTCGGTCAAGATCGACTCGGCGTGGAACTGGATGCCGCGGTAGTGCGCGCCGCGCAGGTGGTGGACGTCGCCGGTGTCGGGGTCGACGTCCACCGAGACGCCCTCCGGCAGCGTGACGCCGGTGGGCACCCGCCCCACGAACGTGTTGTAGAAGCCCACTCGCTCGGTGCGACCCGCAAACGGCACCGCCGACTGGGTGCCCTGGAACACAATGTCCTTGTAGGCAAGAGGAATCTCCAGCTCGTGGCACAGCGCCTGGTGTCCGAGGCAGACAGCCAAGAACGGCTGCCGGCGCTCGAGCAGGCCCGACACCGAGGCACGCAGGGTCGCCATCTTCGGGTCGTCGTCGTCGCGTGGGTCACCCGGGCCGGGTCCGACGATCACCAGGTCGTAGCCCTCGAGGCAGCCGGGCGTGTAGTCCTCGTGCCGCACCACCACCGAGGTCAGGCCGAGCACCCCGAGCACGTGGCGGAGCATGTTCACGAAGTCGTCCTCGCCGTCGAGGATCACCACGCTCTTGCCAGCCAGCCGCGGGTCGGGCGGCGAGCCCGCCTGGTCTGTCAGCCAGAACGAGCTGAGCCGACGGTTGCGAGCGTTCAGCGCGAGCAGCACGTCTTCGTCGTTGACCAGCTCGGCCAAATTGGTGCTGGGCACGGGCGCCGGAGGCACCAGGCCAAAGGCAGACAGGATGCCGCCCGCCTTGGCGTGCGTCTCGGCCACCTCAGAGGCAGCGTCCGAATCACGCACCAAGGTAGCGCCGGCGGTGACCGTGAGGTGACCGTCGAGGTCGACGTCGGCCGTGCGGATGACGATCGGGCTGTCGACGACCGGGCCGCCCCGCTCGTCGCGACCGAGGATCGCCAAGGCGGCGCCGTAGTAGCCGCGCCCGGAGGTCTCGTACTTCTTGATCAGGCGGCACGCGTTCTCGACCGGGCTGCCCGTCACCGTGGCGGCGTACATCGTGTCGCGCAGCACCTCGCGCGGGTCGCGGTCGGTGCGGCCGGCCAGCAGGTATTCGGTGTGCACCAGGCGGCTCATCGGCTTGAGGAACGGGCCGAGCACCTGGCCGCCCTCGTGGCAGATGTCGCACATCATCTTGAGCTCTTCGTCGACGACCATGAAGAGCTCGTAGATCTCCTTCTCGTCGCGCAAGAAGTCGAGCAGCTGGCCCTTGAGTGAGGACGTCGGCTCCTCGGGCCCCCCACTCCCAGCAGCGGCCGGGATGCGGAACGTGCCACTGATCGGGTTCATCCGCACGTCGCCGTCGTGCACCGAGACGTGCCGTTCGGGGCTGGCGCCGATGAGAAAGCGGTCGCCGGTGAAGAAGACGTAGGTCCAGTAGGCCCCGCGCTCGCGCTCGAGCAGCCGGCGGAAGACGGCGAGCGCCTTCGGCACGCCCCAGTCGGCGACGGTGGCCCGGTAGTGCCGGCCGATCACGAGGTTGGCGCCCTCGCCTTGGCCGATCTCGTCGTGGATGATCGAGTCGACGAGCTTGCCGTAGGTCTCGTCGTCGGTCTCGAAGCCGCCACGGTCGGCGAAGTCGATCGGCACCTCGTCGATCGCCTCGATCACCTCGGCCACCGAGAACTCCCGCTCGGTCACGATGTCGACCACCACCAGCGGCGTGCCGTCGTCGTGCGCCTCGAAGCCCCGCTCGGCCACCTGGTGGAACGGGATGGCGACGAGCCGGTCGGCGAGGTGGCCGTCGGCGGGCACGCCGTCCTCGAGCGGGACCTCGAGGATCGAGGTCACCTCGCTGCGGGTTCCACCGATCAGGCCGACGGTGTCGCGGTCTCCGAGCCGCGTGGAGCGCCGGATGATCGCCCACGCCTCGTGCCCCGTGAGCGCGTCGATGGCGTCCCGGGCGGAGGTGGATGGGGTCTCGGCAGACATGACCGAATGCTAGTGGCGCCCACCGCCCGCCGAGTCGGCGCATAGATACGCCGAC
>JBAUWM010000230.1:0-6932 GCA_049583775.1 Nocardioides sp. | reverse complement strand
CTGGTGAGCTTGAGGATCAGCATGTGCTCGGCCAGCCAACCCTCGTCGCGGGCCATGACCGAAGCGATGCGCAGGGCGTAGCACTTCTTGCCGAGCAGGGCGTTGCCGCCGTAGCCGGAACCGAACGACCAGATCGTCCGCTCCTCGGGGAACTGCACGATGTACTTGGTGTCGTTGCACGGCCACTTCACGTCGGCCTCGCCCTCGGCGAGCGGGTGACCCACCGAGTGCACGGCCTGCACGAACGGCGCGTTGAGCTCGGTCATCCGGTCGAGCACGTGCGAACCCATCCGGGCCATCACGCGCATGGACGCCGTCACGTAGGCCGAGTCGGTGAGCTCGATGCCGAACATCGGCTGCTCGGCCTCGAGGTGGCCCATCACGAACGGGATCACGTACATGGTGCGACCACGCATGCAGCCGGCGTAGAGCCCGCGCATCTTGGTCTTCATCTCCTCGGGCGCCATCCAGTTGTTGGTGGGCCCGCAGTCCTTCTCGTCGACCGAGCAGATGTAGGTGCGGTCCTCGACGCGCGCGACATCGATCGGGTCGGAGGCTGCGTAGAACGAGTTCGGCTTGATCGCCGGGTCGAGCCGGGTGAACGTTCCGGTGCCGACGAGCGCGTCGGTCAGCTCGGTCCACTCGGCGTCCGAGCCGGTGCACCAGTAGATGCGGTCCGGCTGGGTCATCGCGGCAATCTCAGCGACGAAGTCCAGGATTCCCTGGTGCGTCGTGGGAGCCGACGTGAGGTCGGTGGCGCGGTCTTGTGTGGCGGTCATGCTCAGATCCCTCTCGCGAATTCGCGGCGGAGGGGCCGGGGCCCGTCCTGCCGGCCGTCGAGCGTGTCGACGGTGTGTCTGGAGACGTGGTGGATCGCGTCGGCAACGTTGCGGGCGACCTCGGGTTCAGCGAGGCTATCCCGCAAGATCGGCCGGGAGAATTGGACCGATCCAAGGTCGTGGCCCGGGTCACACGGGTAGTGGATCGCCTCAGATCGCGGTACTGATTTAGGGGTGTCCGGGGAGGTCGGCTATTCTCGACCAGTCCTCGGGCCAGTTCCGAGACGGGCGCCTGTAGCTCAACGGATAGAGCATCTGACTACGGATCAGAAGGTTTGGGGTTCGAATCCCTACAGGCGCGCAAATCGAGAAAGCCCAGTCCATCTGACTGGGCTTTCGTCGTTCTCGCAGGTCAGCAGGGCCAACGGCCCAAAGTCGAGGCCCTCCCCGCGAGGCCGCTGGCGCCCCTCTAGGAGCCTCCAAGCGCCTCCAGTGCCCCAGAACTGTGCCCGAAAACCAGATCATTGCCCCGCAGCACAGACATGGACCGAATCACAGAGAAGACCTTGTTCCTCACCCTCGACGAGGTAGCCACGCACCTACGCGTCAGCCGCCGCTACATCGAACAAATGGTGGCCGCCGATGCCCTCGCTTCGGTACCCATCGGCGGCAACGTCCGCGTCCGACGCACCGACCTCGAGGCCTACGTCGCCTCGCTCGCCCACCAGAACCACGAACGGCCCGACGTCGCATGAGCCGCCCACGGCTACCGGTGCGACCTCGCCCGTCACGTGCTCCCGACGCTCGGTGACACGAACCTGTGGGAGATCGACGGAGCGCTTCTCGAATGCCACGTCGCTGGGCTGACCCAGTACGCCTCACCGCACACCCTGAGCTCCGTGCACCGCGCACCCAGTTCGGCATTCACCTCGGCCATCGACGCCAAGATCTACCCGAGCACCAATCCCTGCCGAACGTTCGGCACCCCACGACTCGACGAACCCGAAGTCGAGCCCTACGCGCTGGCCCAGGCCAGAGCGATCCTCGTTGCCGCCGCCGGCCGCGCCAACAGCACCCGCTGGTCCATCGCTCCGTCTCTAGGACTCCGCCAAGGTGAAGTGCTCGGTCTCAAGGGGCGACCTCTGTTGAGCTCTTCAGGATCTGAGCTCAGATCGGTTCGAGACGGACTGCGACCCCGTTGAGGACGGCCATCCCGGCGAGTCGCTCGAGATCCTCGACCTGGCTAGACGTCAACTTGTTCACGTTGGACCCGCCCGCGGCGTTCGCCAGATTCCAGCCGCCTCGGTGACCCCAGCCGTGCGGCACGGCAATCGTGCCGCGGCCAACCTCGTCGGTGATCCGCACGCGGGTGACGATGGACGCCGACGCGGAGACGATCCGCACCTCGTCGCCGTCGGCAAGGCCTGCTGACGCCGCGTCGTCGAGGTTCATCCGTGCAGCGTGGATGCGCTTCGAACCCTTCATCAAGGTCGCACTGTTGTGCATCCAGGAGTTCTGCGAACGCATTTCGCGCAGACCGATCATCCGGATCGGATAGGCGTTGTCGGTCGGGTGGCGCGTTCCGAGCCGGGCAAGCTCGTCGGCGATTTCTGACGGATCGAGCTGGACCAGGTGCCCTGGGTGACGCACCGCCTGTTGCCGTCGACCGGTGGCGGCGTACTCCGCCAGGACGACGCCATGCGGATGCTCACGCAACGACCTCTCGACCGATAGGCCGCGGCGCCGTAACCCGAAGCGGTCGCCGTACGGTCCGATGCGCACAAGCAGACCGAACATCCGCTGCGGAGTCATGCGCGCCAGGCCCGATTTCTCGGCCGCGAGAAGAACTCGGTTGAGCAGCCCGGTGCCGCGAGCGTTGACAGCGAGTCCCATGCGGTGAAGCAGCGCCTCGAAGATCTCCCACTCCTGGCGAGCCTCCCCGTACGGCTCAACGACAGCAGCTGTCGCTTGGAAGAAAGGCGTGATCGCGGTGGCCGTGAGCACGTTGGGCAGGTCCTCGCGCTCGAGGAACGTGGTCGTCGGGAGGATGTAGTCGGCGTGTCGGCTGGTCTCGGTGATGTAGAGGTCGAGAGAGACGAGCAGGTCCAGCTCTTGCAGTGCTGCCTCCAACTTGTCTGCGTCCGGGGTGGAGAGCACCGGGTTGCCGCCCGTGACGAGCATTGCCCGGAGGCGACCGGGCCCGGGCGTGGTGATCTCCTCGGCCATGATCGAGGCCGGGAAGATACCCATGATGTCTGGGAAGGCGCCGATGCGACTCCGCTCTGCCCCGTAGGTCATTTTCCCAGCGCGCTCGGCGAGGTCTTCGAGCGGGATCACCCCGTGGGCGAAGAGCATGCCTCCTGGACGGTCGAGGTTGCCTGTGACGATGGACAGGGCGTCGAGCAGGTAGTTCACCAACGTGCCGTGCCGGCCCAGGCAGGCACCGGTGCGCCCGTAGGCCGCCGCAGTCGGCGCGGTGGCGAAGGCCCGTGCCAGATCACGCACGACGTCAGGCGCAACGTGTGACTCGACCTCGGTCACCTCCGGCGCGAAGTCGCCCACGACCTGCTCGAGCCATGCGACGCCCGTGGTCTGCTCGGCCAACGCTGTGCGGTCGACGAGGTGCTCGTCGAAGATGACGTGCAGCATCGACAGCAGCAGCCAGGCGTCGCCATCGGGACGAACAGCTACATGCTCGTATGCGCGCGCTGTCTCGGTGCGTCGGGGATCGACGACCACGACCCGGCCTCCGCGCTCCACGATCGCCTTCAGTTCCTCCTTGATGCGCGGCGCCTTGATGACGCTGCCGTGAGACACGTGGGGGTTCGCGCCCAGCATGAAGAGGAAGTCGGTTCGCGGCAGGTCAGGGAACGGGAGCTGGCTCGCGGCGTCGTAGAGAAGCTTGCTGGCCACGAAACGGCTGTTGACGTCCTGCGAGCCGGCGGTGAACTGGTGCACGACCCCCAGCCGCGAGCACCACAGGCCCGACCAGACCGGGGTGGAGTAGGAGAAACCGGGCGGGTTGCCGAGGTAGTGGCCGAGTCCGGCTCCACCGTCCTGATCCCAGATGGCGCGAAGTCGCCGCGCGATGTCGTCCAAAGCGGAGTCCCACGACACTTGCTCGAAAGTGCCGTCGTCGCGGCGCCGAAGGGGATGGAGCACGCGATCAGGGTCGTTTTGGATCTCAGTGAATGCGATGCCCTTGGGGCAGGCCTGACCGCGAGACAGCGGGTGATCGTCATCGGGACGCAGCGACACCAGTCGCCCACCCTCGACGGTGGCGACCAGCCCACACAGCGGCTCGCAGATCCGACAAAAGGTAGGCCTCGTGCTGACGTCTGACACCGTCACAGAATCCCCCTAGACGACCGTCTAGTCAACGCTGTTGACACGGAGTCAACTGGCTGAGGCATGTCAAGACGTCGGTATGGCGGATCGCCGCAGATCCGAACGGCCTAGGCGCGACGCCGGTGCAGGTACGCGACGCCCTGCGACCGGAGTTGCCCTACCTGCTTTGCAGGTGAGCCAGGACGACTTCGACCAGTGCCTTGCGTTCGCCGCTCGTGTCGATATCGGGAGGCGCGACGAGACGCAGGAGAGCGATGCCGCGGAATCCCGTCAGAAGGGCGCGGCTGATCACGGGGCCGTGGTCCGAGGCGGCCATGGCGGCAAGGCGGGCTACCTGACGTGCGTAGGTTTCGCCCTGCCCGACGAGAGGGTCGTCGAGCGAGCTGCGGGTGGCGATGAGGATCTCGAAACTGGCCAGCGACAGCCGGCTGGTGAACGCGGCGTGCCCGGCGTCGACGATGGCCTCGACTTGCGCTCTTAGCGGGCCGTCGGGAACTGAGACGGTCTCCATCGCGGTGGTGAACTCGGCCATGCCGGCTTCGATCACCGCGCTGAGGATTCCTCGGCGGTCTCCGAAGTGGTACTGGACCACTCCCCAAGTGACCCCGGCGCGTTCTGCGATGTGCTTGGCGCTGGCAGCCGCGTACCCCTCCTCGAGAATGCAGGCAACGGTCTCGTCGAGAATGCGCTGTCGAGTGGCTTCGGCCCGGGGTTGTCGGCCCGCGACGGGGCGAGTTGGCTGGCCGGCGCTCACGGACCTATCCCAACACACGCCCCGCGTAGGCAGCCGGGAGGTCGACGACTCCCAGGAGCCCCGGACGCGCTGTGCAGACCGCGTCGATGGCGTTGACGACGCGAGCGGCGGTCGCGACCACGCCCGCCTCGGTCTCCGAGACGCCCCCGAGCCCGACGTGGCTGTTGATCTCGACGCCCGGGGAACCCTCGACCACGACACGGTGCACCCCTAGGCGACCGTCGGGGGGGTAGGCCCAGTCGGGAGCCGCGTCGTTGGTGAGCCGGTTGACGTGCTCGACGATGATGACCGGTCGGCCGTCGCGCAGCCCTTCGACTCCGAAACGGACCGCTGCGATCTCACCGGGGTCGACGTGAGCCATCACGCAGTCGATCGGGACCGGGGTCACCCAGGGCTCGTAGAACTCGCGCACCTCGTCCAGGTCGACCTGGAGGGCCTCTGCCAACAGATGCACGGAACCGCCCCAGATCGAGGTGAGCACGCCGGGGAGAAACATCATCGGAGGTTCGGCGGTGGGGAGTGTGCCGAAGCCGAAGGTGACTCCGGTGAAGTCGTAGTCGTCATAGTCGGCGTAGTCGAAGATCTCCTGAACCCGAATGCTCTCGGCGCTTCCGACGAGGCTCAGCGCTGCCAGTGCCAAGGTGTCACCGGAGTAGCCCGGGTCGATTCCGTTGACGTACATCGACGTGCCGCCGTGAGCGCACGCAGCCTCGATCGGGTCGCGCAGCCACGCGTCCGCCGTTCGTGGGTTGACCAGCCAGACGAAGGAGGACCCGACGACGTTGGTGCCGGCTTCGAGGAAGCTGCACACCTCGGCCAGTGCCTCCTCAGGACGGGTCTCGGCCTGGTTTGTGAAGACGACGCAGTCAGCTTTGAGAGCGACCAACGCGGCGATGTCATCGGTTGCGATGACCCCGGTCGGGCTGTCGAGTCCGCAGAGCTCGGCGGCGTCGCGCCCGACCTTGTCCGGGTTGGTCGCGTGCACGCCGACGAGCTCGAGGTCGGGGCGGCCAATGATCATCTCCAAGGCTTTGCGTCCGACGTTTCCGGTCGAGAACTGGATCACGCGCTTAGTCATGGTGTGCCTGTCTGTGGAGGGTCTTGTGCAAAACCATAAACCACTTTATGTTTTTGGTCCATGAGCTCACCATCAGAAACGCACCCCCTAGCCGGGAAAGTTGCGGTGGTCACGGGAACCAGCCGCGGCGTCGGGACCGGCATCGCAGCAGAGCTGCTCAAGGCAGGTGCCACCGTCATCGGATGCTCTCGTGGAGAGCTCCCCGGGCTTCCGGGTGCCGACGGCCTGGACGACGGCGGCGCCCGGTCGCGGCAGTGGGTCTGCGACCAGGGAGACCACGGGGCAATTGACGCATTCGTGACCCGGGCAGTCGACGAGTTCGGCCGCATCGACATCCTGGTCAACAACGCGGGCGGCACCGTTCCTTCGCCTGCGGTCGAAGCCGTCCCCGAGCTGGTGCAACGGATCCAGGGGTCCCCCGCAGACAACGACGAGTTCGCCCGCTCTGCCCTCTTTCACGCCTTCGCGGTCCAGATGAACCTGGTCAGCCCGCTGTGGTTCGCCATCCGGGTCTATCGGCAGATGGCGACCCAGGACGGCCTCGGGTCCATCATCAACATCTCCAGCGGCGCGGGCCACCCTGCCGGCTCACCGACGCTGGTGTCCTACGGCGCAGCCAAGTCAGGTCTCAACCACCTGACCCGCTCGTTGGCCGAGGAATGGGGAGCTCACGCGCGGGTGAACTGCCTGGCGCTCGGCCCGACGATGACCGACAACTTCCAGAACTTCGTCCTCCCCGCCGACGACCCGACAGGGGCGGAGTACTTCGACCTCCTCCCACTAAAGCGCGCCGGCACGCCAGCAGAGGTGGGACGAGCGTGCGTGTTCCTCTCTAGCGGTGATGTCGACTACATCAACGGCACCACGATCGAGATCGACGGCGGCATGCTTCCAGGAGTCCTGTACGACGCCGGCCTGAAGACAATTACGGACCTGCTGTGAAGCGGCCCCTGCGGGTCGTGCAGTGGACGAC
>JBAUWM010000229.1:0-6445 GCA_049583775.1 Nocardioides sp. | reverse complement strand
GGCCTGGCCCGGGCGACATTCTTGGCCAGCGCCGACACCGGGGGTGGCCGGGCTGGGTGGGCCGCGATCTGCCGGTTGACCTCGGCGGTGCACCTGGCCGGCGAGCGCGGCAGCCCGGTCCTCGATCTGGCTGCACTCCCGGCGGGAGTCTCCGAGCTGCTTGCCAGTGGCGACCTAGTCGTGCTGCTCGGCCCTGACTCCGAACTAGGGCTCGCCGTCACCCGGCGCCGAGACGATCAGGCGGCACTGGCACTGGCTCCGTGGCAGGCGCTGGTGCCGCGCAGCCACCTGGTGGTCGAGCTGATCAGCCATCGGCTGCCTGCTGCTGCTCAGGCCACCTGGGGAGCCGGCACCACGCCGCACGCGGCCCGGATGGCGGGCCTGGCTCGTCGCCACGGCATCGGGGCAGTGCTCACCAACGCGGTGCGCTACGCCGATCGCCGCGACGCGGTCACGATTGACGTGCTCGACGCCGCACGCCGGTTGGTCGCCCTCGACCAGCGGCACCTCGAGCGCCGCAACGCCGAGGGGTACCTCAAGTCTGGCAAGCAGATGCGCGAGGTGGCCGAGGAGATCGCCACCGCGGCCGGGTTGGGCGAGCACGAGGCAACTCGGTTGCTCAGCGAGACCCGCAAGTTGGCAGACCGCTGTGCCCTCGATCCGCGCACCGACCTCGGTCTGGGCGAGGTGCACTTTCCTGAGTTCGAGCTCTCGACCCGACACCAGGGCCGCGCGAGCACCGCCGACCAGGCTCTGCGGGTCCGGTGCGAGGACGCGATCGGACGTCGCTACGGCACGACCGGCCGGCAGGTCATCTGGAAGCGACTCCACGACGAGCTCGAGCTGATCGGGGGGCTGGGCTATGCCTCCTACTTCCTCACGGTCGGCGACATCACCGACTTGATCCGCGAGATGGGGGTGCGCTGCGCTGCGCGCGGTTCGGGCGCGGGCAGTCTGGTCAACTACCTGCTCGGGGTCTCCGGAGTCGATCCGATCCGGCACGGCCTGCTGATGGAGCGGTTCCTCTCGCCCTTGCGCGGCGCCCTGCCCGACATCGACATCGACGTCGAGTCCGCCCGGCGGCTCGAGGTCTACGAGGCGATCCTCGACCGTTACAGCGGCGAACGGTGCGTGACGGTCTCGATGATGGACACCTACCGGGTGCGGCACGCCGTCCGCGACGTCGGGGGAGCGCTCGGCATGCCGCCGGGGGAGACCGACGCGATTGCCAAGGCATTCCCGCACATCCGGGCCCGCGATGCCCGAATCGCCCTGCGCGAGCTGCCCGAGCTGCGTGCCGGTGGGCTGAGCGAGCAGCGACTCGACCTCTTCTTCGACCTCGTCGAACGCCTCGACGGGTTGCCGCGCCACGTGGCCATGCATCCGTGCGGGGTGCTGCTCTCCGACGCCACGCTGCTCGATCGCACCCCGGTCGAGGCCAGCTTTGCCGGGTTCCCGATGAGTCAGTTCGACAAGGACGACGTCGAGCACCTCGGCCTGCTCAAGCTCGACGTCCTCGGCATCCGCATGCAGAGCTCGATGGCCCATGCGGTGGCCGAGATCCGGCGGATCGACGGCGTCGAGATCGACCTCGACGACGAGGTGCAGGTGCCCTTCGACGACCCCGACACCTACGCCATGATCAGCAGCGCCCAGACCCTCGGTGTCTTCCAGATCGAGTCGCCGGGCCAGCGCGAGCTGATCGGCAAGTCGGGCATCGACGACTTCGGCGAGATCATCACCGACATCTCGTTGTTCCGCCCGGGGCCGGTCAAGAGCGACATGATCACGCCCTACCTCGACGCCAAGCACGGCTGGAAGCAGCCGGTCTACCTGCACGACGACCTGCGGCCGATCCTGCGCGAGACCAACGGGGTCGTGGTCTTTCACGAGCAGGTGATCATGATGATCGCCGAGCTCACCGGCATCTCCTACGCCGCGGCCGACGAGAAACGCCGAGCGCTCGGCGACCGCGACGGCATGGAGCAGACCCGGCTCTGGTTCCACCCTCGCGCACTGGGGCGTGGCTACCCGCTCACCTTCGTCGAGCAGATCTGGAAGGTCATCGAGGCCTTCGCCTCGTTCGGGTTCTGCAAGGCCCACGCGGCCGCGTTCGCGCTGCCGACCTATCAGTCAGCCTGGCTCAAGACCCATTGGCCCGCACACTTCCTGGCCGGCGTGCTCACCCACGACCCCGGCATGTACCCCAAGCGGCTGATCCTTGACGACGTCCGACGGCTGGGGATCGAGGTGCTCGGGCTCGACGTGAACTCCTCGGAAAAGGAGTACGTGGTCGAGCGAGTCGGGGTTTCGAGGCTCGCTCCGCTCGCACCTCAACCACCGACGGAGGGCTCGCTCGCACCTCAACCAGCGACGGAGGGGGGCGGGGTTTCGAGGCTCTCTTCGCTCGCACCTCAACCACCGCCGGAGGGCTCGCTCGCACCTCAACCACCGACGGACTACGGCATCCGGCTGGCGCTCGCCGAGGTGAAGGGCATCAGCGCCGCTGAGGTCGAGCGGATCGTCGCGGCTCGGCCTTATGCCTCGCTCACCGACTTCTGGCACCGGGCCCGCGTCTCGCGTCCGATCGCCGAGCGGCTGGTGCTGGCCGGTGGCTTCGACCGGGTCTATGGCATCGGGGCAGGCCGAGGAGAGGTGCGAGCTCGTGGCCGAGTGACCCGACGCGACCTGCTGCTGCAGGTGGCCGAGCTTGATCGGTACGGCCGAGCGGTCGACAAGGCCGCCCGCGGACGAGGGCTGGCAGCTCGCCGGGTCGCCCGTCAGGTGCAGCCGGCGACAACTCGCGCCGACGACGCCGGCCGGCGCAACAGCACCGACCCCCACGACCGCGAGACCGTCGACGCGCTCGAGCGACACCCGCTCGGCCGTGAGGGTGTGTGGGCGCGTGCTTCCGCCCAGAGTCGAGCCACACCGGCGCCCGCGCCAGTCGAGTCGGTCCAGCTCGCGCTCGAGCTCGGTGACGGTCCTCGTGAGGGAGAGGTTTCCGGCCTGCCCGAGCTGAGCGCAGCTGAGTCGATGGCCGCCGAGCTGGAGATCCTCGGGCTCGACGTCAGTCGGCACGTGGTCGACGGCTACGCCCGCTTCCTCGATGAGCTCGGCACCACCCGAAGCCGCGACCTGCTGCAGCAGCGCAGCCGCGCCGAGCTGCTGGTGGCCGGCGTGAAAGTGGCTACTCAGACCCCACCCATCCGCACCGGACGCCGGGTCGTCTTCCTCACTCTCGACGACTCCACCGGCCCGATCGATGCCACCTTCTTCGAGGACGCGCAGGGTCCGTACGCCCAGACCGTCTTCGGCTCGTGGCTGCTCGTCGTGCGTGGTGAGCTGCGGCGTACCGGGCACCGTGGCGTCTCGCTGCGCGCCACTGGTGCCTGGGAGCTCTCCGCGCTCCACCAACGCTGGCGGCTCGAGGGCATCGACGCCGTCCACGACCTGATCGCGTCCGCCCCGCGCCCGGGAGCGCCCATACCCGGTGAACCGACTCAGCGGCGGGTCCTGGTGCACACCAGCGGCTTCCAGATGTCGCCCTACTCCGACATCAAGCCAGCCGGCGAAGACCCGAAAGATGTGGCCCGCAAGCTCTGGCACCGCTCACCGGGTAGCCCCGGATGACGAGCGATCGGGCACTAGGGTTCAACCCATGTCAGCGAGTGAACGTCGGGCCGCCCCTCGCACCGCCGTCGTCTGGGACGTGCTCGAGCCGGTCCTGGCCCACGCCCCGCTCGACGTCGTCGACATCGGCGGCGGCACCGGCGTCTCTGCTGTCCGGGTGGCCGAGCTCGGTCACCGGGTGCAGGTCGTCGACCCCAGTCCCGACGCCCTGGCCGCGCTGGCCAGGCGAGCCCGCGAGATCGGGGTCGAGGTCGCCGGCCAGCAAGGTGACCTGTCCGAACTGCTCGACCTGGTCGGGTCCGAATCCGCCGACCTGGTGCTCTGCCACGGCGTGCTCGAGGTTGTTGATGACCCGGCTGCCGCGCTGGTCGCGATCCGCCAGGTACTGCGACCCGGCGGACACCTCAGCCTGCTCGTCGCCCAGCGGCACGCTGCCGTCGTCGCCCGCGCGATGGCCGGCCACTTCGCCCAAGCTCGCGCGCTCCTCGACGACACCGCCTCACAGGGTCGCAGCGGTCGCCGTTTTACCCACGCCGAGGCTGCCGACCTGCTCGCCGCTGCTGGCTTCACGGTCGGCGCCGTCCACGGGATCCGGGTCTTCGCCGACCTCGTGCCCGGCTCACTGCTCGACCTCGAGCCCGGCGCCACCGCTGGGTTGGTCGATCTCGAGCGGGCCGTCGCCGAGCGACCTGAGTACCTCCCACTCGCGACCCAGCTGCACCTGCTCGCGACGTAGTACGCCGAGTCGGCGCAAGTGTGCGCCGACTCGACGCCGAGTCGGCGCAAGTGTGCGCCGACTCGGCGTGGGCGCTTCGGGAGGATCGGGGTGACACCCTCCGCTGGCGCTCCGGGGGCCACACCGATCCTCCACGTCGACATGGACGCTTTTTATGCTTCGGTGATGCTGC
Organism: Nocardioides sp.; assembly: GCA_049583775.1. GTDB lineage: Bacteria > Actinomycetota > Actinomycetes > Propionibacteriales > Nocardioidaceae > Nocardioides. The sequence continues at coordinate 1,904 of JBAUWM010000229.1, read as the reverse complement.
GGGAGCGGCCTGAGTTGCGCGACCAGCCGGTCATCGTCGGCGGTGGGTATCGCGGGGTGGTGCTGGCGGCCAACTATCCGGCCCGTGCCTACGGCGTCCGCTCGGCGATGACGGCCACTCGGGCGCGCCGGTTGTGCCCGCACGCGGTGGTGCTGCAACCCGACTACGACACCTTCACCACCGTGTCGACCGCGGTGATGGAGGTGTTCCGCCGGATCACGCCACTGGTCGAGGTGGTCTCGCTCGACGAGGCGTTCCTCGACGTGCGTGGAGTCCGGCTGTGCGATGGCGACCCGCGTCGGATCGCCGAGCACATCCGGGCCACCATCCACGACGAGCAGGGCATCACCTGCTCGGTGGGGGCGGCCGCCTCGATCTCGGTGGCCAAACTGGCCAGCCGCCGAGCCAAGCCCGACGGCGTGCTCGTGGTGCCACCCGACGAGATCACCTCGTTCCTGCACCCGCTCGACGTCGGCGAGCTCTACGGCGTGGGAGAGAAGACCCAGGCGATGTTGCACCGGCTAGGCCTGATCACTGTCGGCGACGTCGCCCACACCCCCGTCCGAACTCTCCAGCGGGCCGTGGGTCATCACCTCGGCGGGCACCTCCACGAGTTGGCCTGGGGTGCCGACCGGCGAGAGGTCTCCCCGAGCAGCGGTGGCGTCTTCGGTCTCGGGCTCGCCCGCACCAAGGGCCCGGGTCAGGGTGATCCCGACAAGTCGATGGGCGCCCAGGAGACCTTTGGACGCGACACCGACGACCGCGAGGTGGTGCTGCGCGAGGTGTTGAAGCTGACCGCCACGGTGGCGGCCCGGCTGCGCTCGGCCGAGGTGGCCGGGCGCACGGTGACGATCACGATCCGGTTTGCCGATTTCACCACGATCACCCGCAGCCGCACCCTGGCTGAGGCCACCGACGTCACCCAGGAGATCTACGCGGCCGCCGTCCGGCTCTACGACGCCCTCGGTCTGCAGCGAGCCCGGGTCCGGCTCGTCGGAGTCCGCGTCGAGGGGTTGGTGCCGCGCACCCGGGTGCAACGCCAAGGACTCCTCGGCGAGCGTGACCACGGCTGGTCGGACGCCGACCGTGCGGTCGATCGGGCCACTCGACGGTTCGGTTCGGCCGCGGTTCGGCCGGCCAGCCTTCTAGCCCGGTGATCGGCCGTTCGGATGATTTTCGATCGGGTTTGTGATCTCGCCTACCGTGGTGGGCAGGTGCTGCCTAGACTTGACCCAGCCACACCGGCTCGCCGCGAGATTGCGGAGCCGAGACCACATGGAGGAACCCGGTGCCACTCTCCGAAGAGGAGTTGCGACTGCTCGAGCAGATGGAGCGCGCCCTCGTCGAGGAGGATCCCAAGTTCGCCTCCACCTTGCGCGGCACGTCGTTCCGCAGCAGCGCTCGACGTCGCGCCATCTTGGCCAGCTTCGTCTTCGCCGGCGGTGTCACCGTGCTGATGGCCGGGGCGGTCACCCAGCTCTGGTACGTCGGCATCATCGGCTTCGTGCTGATGCTCGGCTCGGCCACGATCGGGCTCGGACTCTTCGGTGGTCAACAGCGCACCGGCGCCGAGGCCCGCACGACCAACCACCCCTCCGGCTTCTCGGTCGTCGACGGCGGCCGCCGCACCCGCCGCCCGCGCGCCAAGTCCTCCGGCTCGTTCATGGAGAAGCTCGAAGAGCGCTGGCGGCGTCGTCGCGAAAGCGGTGGCTTCTAGCCGCTCGTTCCACTCCGGTCATGCCACCGCTCGTTCCTGGCAGTGGCGTGCCTTTGGATTTCGGCACGCCCGTCGCGACCTCGTCCCTCGGTCGCGGGGCTTGCTCAATCTCTTCCGGGTCACGCCACCGCTCGTTCCTGGCAGTGGCGTGTCTTTAGATTTCGGCACGCCCGTCGCGACCTCGTCC
>JBAUWM010000228.1:0-9004 GCA_049583775.1 Nocardioides sp. | reverse complement strand
GGTCGGGAACGCCGACGAGGTCGGCCAGCACGTGGTAGCCGTCAAATCGCACGATCGGCAGCAGCTGCCGCAACATCTGCAGCAGCTGGGTCGCGACCAGCAGCAGCAGGGCGTCGTAGCCCGTGGCCCACCAGACACCAACGGTTGCGACGGCGATGATCGCGTTGAAGTAGAGACCGCCCAGGTCGGTACGGAGTCGCCCGCCGCGTCCGAGCCGGTAGGAATCGGTGACGTCGGTGTAGAACGCCGGCCAGACGAGATAGAGCCCTGCGCCCATCACCCCCGGCGTCGCACCCCCACGTCGTGCGGCGGCGGCGTGCCCGAACTCGTGGAACCCAGCCGAGAACACGGTGATCGCGAGGACGGCAAGCAGCAGCCCGGGGCGGGCAAAGGCCTCGTGCGTGGCTGAGGCGAGACCCTTCTCGAAGAGGATCCACCAGGTGATCCAGGCAAAGGCAGCCAGCACCGGCACGACGATCGCCAGGTGAAAGAGGCGAGCGAACGGTGTCGTGATGCGCCGTGTTCGCTCCGGGTCGCTGACGACGACCTTCAGCCGTAGGGCCAACAGCGGGTTGCTGCGAGGAAGCTCAGGTTCGCTGCCGTCGGCGGCACGAGCAAGGCCCAGAGGCCGCAGCTTGTCGACGAGCTCGCGAGCGTTGTCCTCGGAGATGGGGCGGCCAGTCGCCTGGCCGACCTCGTGGGCCACGTCGGCGTAGCTGCGCACGCCATCGAGGGCCGCGAGGGTGGCGTACAGCAGGGGGGTCAGCTGAACAGTCTGGCCATCAGCCCGACGAGCGAGGGCTGGGGGAACGCGATAGCCGGACCCGGCCATCTCGCCGATCAGCTGGACGCCGTCGGGTCGCGCCGGAGGCCCGCCGTCCCCGACCGCGGCATCGGTGGCCGTGGGCGGGGACGGCGGTGCCTGCGACACTGGGTCAGCCCTGACCGATGTCGGAGGTCTGATCGGCGTTCGCGTCGGCCGAACCGTCGATCGACTGGTTGATGATCGCGTCCTGCTGAGCGATCGAGGTGGCACTGCTGTCGATCGTGCCGATGTTCGCGGCGACTGCGGCGTCGATAGGCGCTGCCACGTTGGCGTTGGCCGCGACCGCCCCATTGATGGGAGCCGCAATGTCGGCATCGCCGTTGAGGTCGACGTTCACGTTGAGCAGATTGCCGTCCAGCATGCTTCCGGTGTCGAGGCCACCTGCGACGTCCGAGGGGTTCGGCACGGCACCATCGGGGTCGGGAAGGCCGGGCACGGCTCCCTCGGGCGCGGCGCCGACCGGGGCGGCCGCCGCTGCGGCGTCGGGAGCGGCAGGTTCAGCCTGGTCGAGGTTGCTGTCTTGCGTGGCGTTGGCCGTGGCGTCGGCGGTGATGTCCTGATTGACGACGGCACCCTGGTCAGCCAGGGCCTGCGCATCGGAGCCGACGGAGAGCACGTTGGCGCCGACGGCCGCATCGATCGGGGCGGCGACGTTGGCGTTGGCGGCCACACCGAGGTCGATCGGGGCGGCGGCGTCGATGGCCAAGTCGAGGTCGGCGTTGAGGTCGAGAATCGACACCACCTCCTTGTCCGGAAGGGCGATGGCCTCTTCGGCTGCGAGGTCGTCGGCGGAGAGTCCTGTCGGTTCGTTCATGAGTGCTCCTTGGGTCGGATCTTGGGCATGTACCCCCGACCCCGGCGGCGAAACCGGGGCGCAGTGACCCATAAGGGTGAAATGGCCCCGAGGTTGCTGTTCGCGGGAGCGTTGAGCACGGTGCGGCGAGCCGTGGTTGGCTTGACTGGTGGAATTCACGTCGACCGCAGGTGAGCAGCGCTACGCAGCGCTGGTTCGCGCAGCCGCCGAGGCGGTCGTGGCCCTCGACTTCGACGGCACGCTGGCGCCTATCGTCGACGACCCCACCCGCGCTCACATCCACCCCGACGCCGCCCGAGTGCTGGTCGAGGTCGCGGCCCAAGTGCTCGCCGTCGCGGTGATCACTGGGCGACCCGCCCGTCAGGCGCTCGATCTGGGGGGCCTCGAGGACGTCGGCAACGCGATCGCTGAGTCGGGCAAGGACCTCCACGTCTTTGGTCAGTACGGCAACGAGCGCTGGAGCTCGACCAACCGCCGCGTCGTCGGCCCCCGCCCGCCGCACGGCCTGGCCTCGTTCGAGCGCGAGCTGCCCCGCACGCTGCGGCGGGCTGACGCGGCTGAGGCCTTCGTGGAGGACAAGGGGCTGGCTGTGGCGGTGCACACGCGCCGGCTCGACGACTCAGAAGCCGCTTTCGCGCGGCTCCTTCCCGAGCTGCGCGATCTCGCTGCGCGTCACGACCTGGTCGTCGAGCCGGGACGCAGCGTGATCGAGGTGCGTTCGGCCGGCGTCCACAAAGGCGTCGCTGTGCAAGCACTGGTCGACGAGCTGGGCGTGGGTGCTTTCCTCTTCGCCGGCGACGACCTCGGCGACCTCGAGGCGTTCGAGGCGGTCAAGCAGCTGGCCGACGACGGCATGCCGACGTTGCTGGTGTGTTCGGGGTCGGAGGAGGAGACCGCCCTGGTCGACCGCGCTGACGTCATCGTCAAAGGTCCCGACGGCGTGCTCGAGCTCCTGGCGGCGCTCACCGACGACGCCCGGGCCAGCCGCGCCTGACGCACGCCGGCGTCCACATGTCGGGACCCGATGACGCATCGTGAGACGGCTGGACGTACAGTCGTCATCAGCTCATCAAGAGGGACTGAGGGAACGGCCCAGTGAAGTCCCGGCAACCGCCACGAGCCTCCGCCTCCCGGACAGACCGGGGAACGGATCGTGGAAACGGTGCTAATTCCGCCCGGGTGCGACGGTCGCCCCGGGGAAGATGAGAAGGAGGACTTCATGAGCACCGTCACCACTGTCGATCGCAGCGCCGACGAGACCGGCCAAGCGGCAGAGCTGCGCGAGGGCGCGTTCGGCCACGCCACCGGGTTGGCCTGCCGCGAGTGCGGCCACGCCGTCGAGCTCGGCCCTTTCTACGCGTGTCCGGAGTGCTTCGGCCCCCTCGAGGTGTCCTACGACTTCCCCGCGATCACCCGCGAGGAGATCGAGGCCGGCCCGCGCAACATCTGGCGCTACAAGGCGCTGCTGCCGGTGCCGACCGACATCGAGTCGAGCCCCAACACCGAGCCCGGCTTCACCCGGCTGCTCAAGGCCGACAACCTGGGCCGCGAGCTCGGCATTGCCAACCTGTGGGTGAAGGACGACTCCACCAACCCGACCAACTCGTTCAAGGACCGCGTGGTCGCCTGCGCGCTGAGCGCGGCGATCGAGTTCAAGAGCAAGGTCTTCGCCTGTCCCTCGACGGGCAACCTGGCGAACGCCGTCGCCGCGGCCGGGGCCCGGGCCGGCATCAAGACCGTGGTCTTCATCCCGAGCAACCTCGAGACGCCCAAACAGGTCAATTCCGCGATCTTCACCGACTCGCTGGTGGCCGTGAACGGCAACTACGACGACGTCAACAAGCTCGCCTCCGAGATCGCGGGCGAGGAGGACGGCTGGGCGTTCGTGAACGTGAACGTGCGGCCTTACTACGCCGAGGGCTCCAAGACGCTGGGCTACGAGATCGCTGAGCAGCTCGGATGGCGCCTGCCCGACCAGATCGTCATCCCGGTCGCCTCGGGATCGCAGCTGACCAAGGTGCACAAGTCGTTCCAGGAGCTGATCAAGCTCGGTCTGGTCGAGGACAAGCCGGTCAAGATCTTCGGCGCCCAGGCCACCGGTTGCTCGCCGGTCTCGGTCGCCTACAAGGCCGGCACTGACGCCATTCGCCCGGTCAAGCCCGACACGATCGCCAAGAGCCTGGCTATCGGCAACCCGGCCGACGGCATCTACGTGCTCGACATCTGCCGCGAGACCGGCGGCTCGGTCGAGGACATCTCCGACGACGAGGTGCGAGCGGGCATCGTGCTGTTGGCCCGCACCGAGGGAATCTTCACCGAGACGGCCGGCGGCACCACGGTCGGCGTCCTGAAGAAGCTCGTCGAGACCGGCCAGCTCGACCCGTCGCTCGAGACCGTCGTCATCAACACCGGCCACGGCCTGAAGACGCTCGACTCGATCGCGGGCCAGGTCGGCGCGGCCGCCACCATCGAACCGAACTACTCGGCGTTCCAGGCCACCGGCCTCGGCGCCTGACGATCACCTGTACACCTGAAAGAGGAACTTCTCGTGTCTCACGTCTCTGTCCGCGTGCCCACCATCTTGCGCACCTACACCGGTGGCGAGTCCGAGGTGAGCGCTGCTGGCACCACCCTGGCCGAGGTGCTCGACGACCTCGACGCCAGCTTCAGCGGCATCAAGGGCCGAATTCTCGACGACTCAGGGAACCTGCGGCGCTTCGTCAACGTCTACGTCGGCAACGACGACGTACGGTTCCTCGAGAACCTGGACACGCCGACCCCCGCCGGCACCCAGATCTCGGTGATTCCGGCCGTCGCCGGAGGCTGATCCGCAGCCTCCGACAGAGGAGGCACAGATGAAGCTCGTGGCCCTGCTCGTCAGCGCACTGGTCGGAACGACGCTGGCGCTCTTGCCGACGTCGGCCCACGCCGCCGAGACGCCGTACGCCGTGCAACCCTTCAAGGTGCGACCCGACGACGACGCGCGCTTGGCCGAGGCGTGGCGCACGTGGCAGGACCGCGGCGCCCAGCGGTACAGCACCTTCGTGGAGCGCGCCTGCGAGTGCCTGCCCGAACCCGCGACCCGCACCGACGTACGCAACGGCCGGGTCACGTCAGTTCGCTTTCAGGGCTCGGACGAGGAGAGCGGGCGCGACGGCTACGAGATGGACGCGCTCTACCGTTTGCTCCGCGAGGGCTACGCGGACGCTGACGCGGTCCGGGTTGAGTACAGCTCGGGCGTGCCGGTCTCGATCTACATCGACTGGGACGAGCGGCTGGCCGACGAGGAGACGATCCTGACGGTCGAGCTCGCCGGGGCGGGCGCACCGCCGTCTGGCTACGTGATCAAGCCGTTCTCGCTGCGCGCCGACGACCGCCCAGCCCTGAAGCGTGCGTGGCGCACGTGGCAGCGAACGGGAAGCGGCTACTACGACACGACCGTCAGCCGGTCGGCTGGAGAAGGCACGTGGCCGACCGTGCGCACCTTCGTCAAGGGCAAGACGGTGTTCGCCGTGCGTGTGGTGGGCGACAGCGATGCCAAGCCGCCGCGGCGTGGGTACGAGATGGACCGGCTGTTCCGGCTCGTCCGATCGCTGTACCGATCGGCCGACGAGGTCACGGTGCGCTACGGCAAGCGCGGTGCACCCCGGTTGATCTCGGCCGATCCGATCAAGGAAGCCGTCGATGACGAGTTCTTCATGCGCGTCACGCTCCGGGCAGGGCGCCGCCCCGCACCCCGAGCTGCCGCCGCCCCCAGCGATGGCGCTCCGTACCGCATCGCTCCCTTCACCACGACGTCTACGGACGACCCGGCACTGGCCAAGGGCTGGAAGAAGTGGACCTCGCGCGACCTCGATCGCTACGTCACCGTCGTCGACAGCTCGTGCTTCTGCCCGCCGGAGGAGCCGCTCCGCACGAAGGTGCGCGGTTCCCGGGTCACCTCGGTGACCTTCAAGGGCGAGAGTCGCCAGCAAGCGCGGCCGGGCTACGAGATGGAGGCCCTCTATCGACTGCTGCGTCGGGGATACGCAGAAGCCGACCGAGTCGACGTCACCTACCACCGAGGAGTGCCGACCCAGATCTCGATCGATTGGGAAGAAATGATGGCCGACGAGGAGACCTACCTCAGCGTTCGGCTCGTCGTGCCGCGGTGAGATGCAGCCCCGTGCGGTGATCTCCGCACAACTCGACACCTGGTGCACATGAGTTCGTGACCACCCGTTCAGCCGGGTCTGGTTTAACAGTGAGCGTGCCTGGTCGACGTGTGCTGGTAGTGGCCGTAGTGGGCGTGGCTGCCGGGGTGCTCGGCACCTCCTACGGGGCGCGCGAAGTGCTGCACCGCCAGGCGGCGGTCGCTCGTCGGCTGATCGGCAAGCCTCTCGGCGAGACACCGCCGGACGCCGACCGCGTCTGGAAGAAGGCCTACGGCACTGACGTGGAGCCTCTCGAACTCCTGATGCTCGGCGACTCGATCGCCGCCGGTCTCGGGGCCGAGCGTCGCAAGGACACCTTGGGTGGCCGACTCGCGAAGGGACTGGCCAAGCGCACCGATCGGCCAGTCCGCCTCACCACCGGCGCCATCGTGGGGTCGGAGAGCTCGCAGCTGGCCGACCAGCTCGATGCCCTCGAGGTGCGAGACCCGGCCTACGCGGCTGACGTCGCCGTCATCGTCGTCGGTGGCAACGACGTCACCCATCGCGTACCGGTCGCCGAGTCGGTGGCTTACCTCGACGAGGCGGTCAGCAGGCTGCGGCAGCGGGGGACGGAGGTCGTGGTGGGCACCTGCCCCGACCTCGGCGCGCTCCGACCGGTTCCCCAGCCGCTGCGCAGCCTCGGGTCCCGCGCGTCGCGGCAGCTGGCCCAGGCGCAGGCACGAGCAGCCGTCTCGGCGGGCGCACACGCGGTGTCCCTGTCCACCGTCGTGGGGCCGTTCTTCATCACCAACCCCGAGGAGATGTTCAGCCTCGATCGCTTCCACCCCAGCGCACTGGGGTATCGGCGGACAGCGGCGGCGCTGCTGCCGTCGCTCCTCACCGCGCTCGGCCTGCACGACACCGTGCCGTTCGGGCACTCCGCACCCGAGGTGGTGGCTTCGAACCGTTAGGGTTCAGCCCGTGAACGCGCCGAACCAGAGCCCTGCCGTCGACCTCTATCTCGACATCCTGGCCAAGATGCTGACCCGCTACGACTTCGAGGGTCGCAACTCCACCGTGACCTTCCCGGGTCGCTCCTACGAGTCCTACCTGTGGGACATGGTGCGCAACGTGACCAAGGGTCGCGACATCCGCATCGTCGAGGCTGGCGCCTTCGACGCCACCCGTCGTGAGGAGGGCCGTGACTGGCCCGCCGACGCCGAGACGATGGTCGGCCTCAAGCGCCTGGCCAACGTGCGGATGTGCCTCGAGAGCGTCGTCGCCGACGGCATCCCCGGCGACTTCATCGAGACCGGCGCCTGGCGTGGTGGCACGTGCATCTATGCGCGCGCCATCCTCGCCGCCCACGGCGTCACCGACCGCACCATCTGGGTGGCCGACTCGTTCGAGGGCCTGCCGGCTCCCGACGGTCGCTTCGAGGCCGACGCCGGCGACCAGCACCACACCAAGGTCGAGCTGGCCATCTCGGTCGACATGGTCAAGGACAACTTCCGTCGCTACCACCTGCTCGACGACCAGGTGAAGTTCCTCAAGGGCTGGTTCTCCGACACCCTGCACAAGGCGCCGCTCGACCAGATCGCGGTGCTGCGCCTCGACGGCGACATGTACGCCTCGACCATGGACGCGCTGATCCCGCTCTACGACAAGGTGCCCTCGGGCGGCTACATCATCGTCGACGACTACGGCGCGGTGAAGGCATGCGCCAAGGCGATCCACGACTTCCGTGACGAGCGCGGCATCACCGACGAGATCCACACGATCGACTGGGCCGGCGTCTACTGGAGGAAGTCGTGACTCCCGCTGATCTGGTGGCCACGACGAGTGGGGACGAACACGACGAGGGACACCTCGTCCGGGTCAAGCGACTCGAGCGCCAGCTCGCGCTGGCCCGCAAGTGGGGCATCAAGTCGACCCAGCAGCTGCACCGTGTGATGCTCCGTGACGTCAAGGACGCCGAGCAGCGTGCCAAGCAGGCCGAGAAGCGCGCGGCCGCTGCCGAGAAGCAGCTCAAGCAGGCCCAGCGCCGCGCCAAGCAGGCCGAGCAAGAACTGGCCGCCATCAAGTCCAGCGCCACCTGGAAGGCCGGTCGCGCCGTCACCGCGGTGCCGAGCAAGCTGAAGAAGCGCAAGTAGCGCTGTGGGGCTCGACGTCCTGCTCGCCACGTGCACCGACTTCATCGACGGAGAGCCGGGGCACGAGGCGCTCGACGCTGCCCTGGTCGAGCGCGGCATCAGTGCGCGGTGGGCCTTGTGGGACGACGTCGGAGTTGATTGGTCACAGGCTCGACTGGTAGCTGTTCGGGCTACCTGGGACTACGAGACCCGCCTGCCCGAGTTCCTCGAGTGGGCGGACTCGATCGGCCCGAGCCTGCTCAACGGCGCGGCAGCGTTCCGCTGGAACACCGACAAGCGCTACCTGGTCGACCTAGCCACCTCCGTGCCCGTCGTGCCGACGGTGGTTGCCGCGACGGCCGACCACGTGCGCGCGGCACTGGCAGATCGACCGGCTGGAGCGGTGGTGAAGCCGACCGTTGCTGCCGGTGGGCGCGGGTTGCGGGTCGTGGCGCCAGGTGCCGACTGGGACGCCGACGACCGCGGGCCCTGGATCGTGCAGCCGCTCGTGGAGTCGATCCACACGCTGGGGGAGCAGTCGATCTTCGTGCTCGGTGGTCAAGCGATCAGTCAGGTGCACAAGCTGCCGGCGTCCGGGGAGGTGCGGGTGCACGAGTTCCGCGGCGGCACGTCTGAGCCGGTGACCCTCGATGCTGACCTAGCCGAGTTGGCGGTTCGGGCCGCTGATGCAGCTGGCATTCTCACCGGCGCTGAGCTGTCATACGTCCGCGTCGACCTGCTGCACCACGACGGTGCGTGGTGCGTCAGTGAGGTCGAGTTGACTGAGCCTGGGTTGTATCTCGACGTGGTTGCGTCGAACGGGGCTGCATTCGCGGATGTGGTGGCCAGCGCTCTCCGATCGTGAGCTGGTTGAGGTGTGAGGAGCGCAGCGACGAGCCTCGAAACCACTCGTGCCCCGTTGGTTGAGGTGTGAGGAGCACAGCGACGAGCCTCGAAACCCCGTCAGTTGGTTGAGGTGTGAGGAGCGCAGGCGGATTCAACCTGCGTCTGCAACACCGGTGTTCTTGGTTGTGTGTTCGTGCTCGGTGAGTAGTTTGTCGTAGGCCTCGGCGGGGGTGGCCCATGCGAGGCGTTTGCG
>JBAUWM010000227.1:0-3328 GCA_049583775.1 Nocardioides sp. | reverse complement strand
CTTGTGGCCGCCCCGAGACACGTAGTCGGGCGTGGCAGGGTCGCCGGAGACCACGATGGCGACGTCGGTGGTGACCCCGGTTGCGGGCTTGGCCGCGACGGCGCCAGAGACCTTCACCCGGCCGGCTCCCACCAGTTCGGCGGCATGGTCGCGAGAGCGGGCCAGGCCACGCCGGACGAGCTCGGCGTCCAGACGCAGTCGGCGAGGAGGCATGCTCAGGCCGAGGACGTCGGGCCCGGGTCGACCGCGGCCGTCGGGTCGTCGAGGGTGCCCCGCAGCTCGGCATGTGCGGTCTCAAAGGCGGCTACGCGCTCCTCGAGCGGTGTGTCATCGAGCATGCTCACCGCATCGACGACGGCATCAACGCGGCTGACGCCCGTAGGCTCGGGGCGAGCAGGCGCCGCAAGGTCATCGTCGTGCTCGTCGTCCCAGCCGTCGACGTCCCGCTCACTCATGCGCCCGAGGCTACCGGCCGTCGACGAGATCGGCTCGAGGTGGGAGCGTCAGCAGAGACGTGTCGACCACGTCGCCCCGTTCGTCGAGGAAAGCCCAGGCGTTGGTTGCCACCGTGCGCCACCAGTCATCCGCTGCTCCAGCACCCTCGATCGCCAGTCGGCCGTCTTCAATGCGGCCCGCCCAATCCCCCACGCGCCATCCGCGCTCATCTCTGACCGGTAGGGGGTGCGGTGTGTTGAGGGCGCGCAGGTCAAGTCCCACGAACGTCGGCCGTTCGCCGGGCGCTGCTGCCACCAGCTCGTCTAGGCCGGTGACACCGGTCAGGACCAGCAGCGCGTCGACCTCGGCGTTCCGGGCACCGGCAATGTCGGTGTCGAGTCGGTCCCCGACCATCAGCGGACGCGCGCCTCCGACCCGGCGCACCGTCTCATCAAGCAACGGTCTGGCCGGCTTGCCTGCGACGACCGGTTCAACCCCTGAGAAGCGCCGAATCGCGTCGACGAGCACGCCGTGCCCGGGGGCCACCCCAAAAGGCGTCGGGATCGTGGTGTCGGTGTTGCTAGCGACCCACCAGAGCCCGCCGCGCACTCGCACGGCAGCACGCATGATCTCGCTCCAGCGGACCTCCGGCCCGTACCCGCTCACCACGGCTTCGGCCTCGTCTTCGACGCCGACCGGCTCCAGGCCCCGCTCGCGTAGCGCTGCCTCGAGGCCGGGGCCACCCAGCAGCACCACGCGAGCACCCGTTCCAAGTCGGTCAGCTAGCACCCGGGCGGCCGCCTGGGCCGAGGTGACGACGTCTTCCTCGCTCGCGTCCACACCCAGGTCGCGCAAATGTGTGGCCACAGCCCCCGGGGGACGCGCGGCGTTGTTGGTGATGAAGGCACACCGCATTCCTGCGCTGCGCGCTTCAGCCAGGTAATGCGCCGCACCGAAGACTGCCTCGGAGCCGATGTAGACGACTCCGTCCAGGTCGAGCATCGCCACGTCGTAGACGCGCGAGAGAGGTTGATCAGAGCCGAGCAGCACCTAGCCAGTGTCTCTGGTGTGCCAGCGCAGCCTTCACCTGCCCTCGTACCCTGGATCAATGGACTCGCACGCGGTGGTGACGCCCCCTTACGTGGGCGGTCCGCTGCAGCTGCATCCCTTCGAAGCTCTCCACCTCACACCGTCCCGCATCGGTGATCCCGCCTCTGCCCGGGCCTTCGCTCGTCCGTACCGGGACGTCGCGGCCAGGCTGACCCGCTGGCAGCGTCGAGGGATGATCCACCGCGACGACCAGCCCGGGCTCTATCTCCACGAGTACACGGTGAGCGGCATCACGGTTCGCGGCTTGGTGGGCGCACTCGACGTGTCGCGCCGTGCGACCGACCCTCACGGCTGCGCCGTGCTGCCCCACGAGGGCATCTATCCGGCCCACGCCGACGACATCGCCGACCGGATGGGCGAGATGGGCCTCAACCCGGCACCGATCCTCCTGGTTCAGGAGTCACCGGCCTCGCTGCGCTCGCTGCTCCGGAGCGTGCGCGCTCAGCCGCCCCACCGCACCTTTGCTGATCGCCTCGATCAGAAACATCAGATCTGGACCATCTCCGACCCGAACCTCATGTCGCTGATTGCCGACGAACTGGCGCCGACCCAGGCCGTGATCGCTGACGGCCACCATCGCTACGCCGCCTACCTACGCCTGCAGCAGCGGCACCCGGGCGGAGCCCTCGATCGTGGGCTGGCCATGCTCGTCGACCAGGGCGACACTCCCCTGTTTCTCGGCGCGATCCACCGAGTACTCGTCGGCACATCGGTCAACGACGTCACTGCCGCCGCGTCCGCACTGGGGCTGGACTTTCGCGTCACGGACCGAGAAGGAGCTGTCTCGTCGTTGGGCCGCGGTGCACTGGTGGTGACCGACAACAGCGCCTGGGCCGTCGTGACGGTCCCGCTCCGGCCTGACCGGCTCGAGGTCGACGTGTTGCATCAGCTACTGGTGCCCACCTTGCGGCACGGCCCTGCCGGCATCACCTACCACCACGCGGTGGGGGACGCGCTCATGCACGCCGAACCCACCCACGGCACCGCGGTGCTGATGCCGGCCCCCACCTTCGCTCAGATTCAGAGCACCGTGCAGTCAGGCCGACTATTTCCGGAGAAGGCAACGTCGTTTCAGCCGAAGCCCGCCTTGGGCGTACTCATTCGGTCGTTCCGCGACGAAGAAGCCTCCCCTCCGTCACCTCCACCTCCACCCGGGACGCCGTCGACCCCGACGCACTCCGGAAGAACCGACGCCTGAGACCGCCCCCTACCTCGACCAGGTCTCCGGGTCTCCACGACGCCACCGAGCGTTTCACTCGGCCGTTCCAGGCAACGCACTCCAGCGAGTCGACGGTCTGACGCGACGTCGCGCCCGGATCGCGACGGACGTTGACTCGAAAGAGACGCAGCGAATCTCCACTGGGCAGTTCACGCAGCTCCGACTCAGCCGCCAAGTGCCCGATCAGGCTCACCTGGTTGAGCCGCTCGGGCGATGACGGGGGTTCAGACTTCATGGTGATTTCCTCATGTCAACCACCCTGCCGTCTGCGACCGAGGCTCGGTTCAACAGACACCTGCCCTGGGGATATCCCCCAAGAAACCCCACGTGTGGATAACCGGTGGCCGGAGACAGCCGAAAAAAACGTCAGGGCGACTCCGAAGAGTCGCCCTGACGCGAATGTTTGTCCGGCGGCGTCCTACTCTCCCACAGCCTCTCGGTTGCAGTACCATCGGCGCTGGCAGGCTTAACTTCCGGGTTCGGGATGGGTCCGGGTGTTTCCCTGTCGCTGTGGCCGCCGTAACTCTTGTCCCGCCCGCCCGTGTTGGGTGTGTGCCCGGTTGG
>JBAUWM010000226.1:0-2364 GCA_049583775.1 Nocardioides sp. | reverse complement strand
TGGGCTGGGTGAAGGTCACCTTGCCGAAGGCGTCAGTGATGGGGGCCTCGTCTGCGTCGACCGTGTCATCGATCGGCTCGGCACCGTTCTCGGGAACATCGACCTGGTGCACGCGCACGCCGGCCACAGGCTTGTTCTGGGCGTCAAGCACCGTGACCGTCACGACGCTAGAGCCTCCCGCCACAACGGACGAGGGCTCAGGCGTGGCCGAGACAGTCGACGTCGCCACTCGCTGCTCGTAGAGCGCGTAGCTCTGGACGTCGTCGGTGTCGTCGAATGCTTCAACAACGATCTGGTCCGTGCCCGCCGAGAACGGGTAGCCCACCGGCTGCCCGACGGCATTCTGTCCTTGCACCTTGAGCACGGTCGCGAAGGTGCCTGTGGGTGCTGCCGCAGCGGTGCGCTTTACGGGGCCGAGAGCCGAGGCGCCGTTGGACTCGGGCCGCGGCACCTCCGTCCCGTTGCCGAAGTAGTCGACGCGAATGTTGGTGCCGCTCGGGGCCGAAGAAGTACCCGAGATTGCGGCCAGCCAGTCGTTGTTGTCGCCGCCATATGGCTGCTTGAAGTAGCCGAGGGTGCTGCCCAGATCGTCGAGAGCAACCGTGTCGGGCGCACCAGTTGCGTCCTCGACATTGGCTACGAACTCGTCCTTCACATCCGTGGTGGCGTAGCTCTGGTACTTGGTGCGGGCGGCTGCCGGAGTAAGCGCAGGGTTCTCGGTCGCCCCGACTGCTGCCGCACCGTCATCGTTGAGAATCGCAAGAGCCCGGAGCTGGACGTTCGCCTCACGGAAGTTCGGCGCCCAGTTCGCGGTCCATACGCCGTTTCGCAGCGACGCTGCGGGGCTGACGTCAACCCACTTCTCCTGGGCTGGCTGACCGCCCTGCGCCGGAATGGTCGGGTCGCTCGGGCGTCGGTACTGGAACTTGATCCCGGTCACGTTGGACCCGGCACCGGCAACCAGGCGGATGGACGTGTCAGTCCCGTCGGACCGAGTCGACAGGGTGGTTCCTGGCTGCGTGTCCGCGCCGCCCCGTCGTGAGGTGTAGAACTGAACCCCGTTGGCTCCGGCGCCGCCGGCGGCATTCACCTGGTCCTGCACCGAGTTGGCGGAAGCCGACGGGGTGAACGCAAGGCCGACACCGGAAATGGCCAGTGAGAGCGACGCGATCGCCGCGAGCGAGCGCATGGGAGTTCGAGACATGAGGAACCTCTGTGTGGGGAGCCGGGGAGCCAGCGATGAAGGGAGCAATCGCAGGCAGCCTAGTGGCCAGGTCTCCAGGCGTCGGGAAAACACCACAAAACGAGAGAGAGGCTTCCGGGCGGCTTGTGCCGCCCGAAAGCCTCTCTCACAGGTCCTGCTATTGCGTCAGCGCACCTTGCGGGTCGGGGTCTTGTCCCGCTTCGTGTCGGACGTCTGCGTGACGACCGCGAAGTACCGCGTGAACTTGTTGCCGTTGCGGTCCTTGACCGTGAAGGTCTTCACGCCGCGGTGGCCGAGGTTGCCCTTGGCCAGGAAGACGCGCTTGCCGCGCACCATCTTGTAGACGCGCACCTTTGCACCCTTGGCGAGGCGAGGCGCCTTGATGGTGACCTTGTCGCCGCCGCGGGCGCTGCGGAGCTTGATCTGGGCGTTGATGTTCTTCTTGCCCGTGCTCGGCGGCGTGCCATCACCGAACGTGACCTTGTCGGTCTTCTGAGCCTGCGGCACGAGCGCGCCGGTCTCCGAGCCCTCGCGACCGATGGCCGAGATGGTCGCCGTGCCCTCCTTGGCGCCGGCGAAGACGTACTCGATCTTGCCGTCCTGGCCCAGCTTGCCGTCGAAGTTGCCCTCGCCGTCCTGCAGGTTGTCGGGGCCGCTGCGGAAGAACTGCACGTACAGGTCGCTGATCGGCTCGTTGTTCTGGTCGACAGCGCCGTAGGTGACCGTGACCGGCGTACCGACCGGCACGTTGCCGCGCGGCGAGTGCACCAAGCCGAAGGTGGAGGCGTCGTAGTCGACGGTGTAGAAGTTCACCGTCTTCGAATCGGTGAGCGTCTCGGTGGTGTTGGGCACCACCACCGGCGGGGTGGCCGCGCTGTACTTGGCCGTTTCGGTAGTCCAGGACGCCGTGACTACGCGGTCCTGTGCCGTGTTCGAGGAGACCGAGAAGTCACCGTCGAGCACGAAGTCGGTGTTGATGGGAGCGGTCACGCCAGGGACGGTGACCGTTTCGCCGCCGACCTTGTTGCCGAACTGGTCGGTGGCAGTGACGTCGAAGAACACCTTGTCGGTGGTCGGAGCCTTCGGCAGCACGCCGGACTCCTGGATCGCCGCAGGCGAAAACTCGAGCTTGAGGTCGCCGCCGTTGGTCGGGTCGGCCG
>JBAUWM010000225.1:0-4687 GCA_049583775.1 Nocardioides sp. | reverse complement strand
GCCATGTCGATCGCGGCGCTGTACGCGACTCCCGAGCAAGCACGGGCTGAGGGTGAGCGGCTGTTCGCGTCGAACTCTGAGCCAGACCCGGGCGTGACGGCTGACCTGGTCGAGGTGCCGGGTGCGTCCGACGTCAACGCGGTCGTGCTTTCGGGCAAGGAGGACGGTCGGCCGTTCACCGGCATCGAGGTCGTGTTCGTGGACGGACCGGTGTTGCACGAGGTATTCGCTTTCGCGCCCGACGCCATGGTTGATACCGATGCGGTGCTCGCCAGTGTCGTCGCGCTCCATGACGAGGTCGCAGGTCACCCACTCCTGGGCTGACATCTGCGCGCGTAGTCTCAGCCGCGCCATGGCACTCCCACTCTCACGCGAGCGCGTGCTCGACGCTGCCCTGCAGGTGGTGGACGACGCGGGGCTGCCTGGCGTCAGCATGCGGGCGGTGGCCTCGCGCCTGGGGGTCGAGGCGATGTCGCTCTACCACCACGTGGCTAGCAAGCAGGCGTTGCTCGACGGGCTGGTCGATCTGGTGGTGCAGACCGCCGAACTACCGACTGACCCGGCCCACCCCGAGGACTGGCTGCGAGGGACGGCTGCGGCGTTGCGACGACTGGCGCAGGAGCACCCGCGCCGCGTCGCGCTGCTCAGCATTCGCACGCTGCCGCTGGCCGATCCGCGCAGTGCCGAGCCGTTCGAAGCCGGTTTGCGCGTCTTTGTCGAGGCCGGGCGCGACGTGCGCTCGGCGTTCCTCGCACTGCAGTCGGCGTCTCTGGCGCTGCTTGCGATGGCCGAGCTCGAGGCCATGGCTGCCGGTCACGACGGCACCGACGACTCGGCGTCCGGATTCGCGAGCCTGCCACCCGAGCAGTTCCCGCTGCTGCTGCAGGTGGTCACGGAGAACCCAGGGCCGGACGAGGTGTGGACGACGTTGGTCGACGCCCTGGTGCGAGGTCTCGACTGCGAGGGCCCTTGACAGACTTACGGCGTAAGGCGATTCTTACGGCGTAAGTCAATGTCGCCCCCCCGGAGGTCACCGTGTCCCTGCAGGAGAAGTTGTCCGAGCTTGCCGCCGAGTTCGCGGTGCCCGGTGCCGTCGTGGGGGTCGTCCACGGTGACCGGGTCGACGTCGCCGTTCACGGCGTGACCAACGTCGACCACCCCTTGCCGGTGACGGAGGAGACGCTCTTTCAGTTCGGCTCGACCGGCAAGACGTTCACGGCGACCGCGCTCATGGTGCTGGTGCAGCAAGGACTCGTCGACCTCGATGCGCCGGTGCGCACCTACCTGCCCGACCTGGCCCTGCGCGATGAGGACGCCGCAGCCAAGGTCACCGTGCTGCAGTTGCTCAACCACACCGCAGGCTGGGCCGGCGATTCCATTCCCGACACGGGCGACGGCGACGACTGCCTGGTGAGATTTGTGGCCGGCATGGTCGACCTCGACCAGGTGAGTCCACTGGGCTCCGCAGTCTCCTACAACAACGCCTCGCTCGTACTCGCCGGGCATCTGATCGCCACCGTGACCGGCCAGACGTACGAGGCTGCCGTGCGGTCACTGGTGCTGGAGCCGCTCGGGCTCGAGCACACCTTCGGGTTCGCGAAGGAGATCATGACGAAGAGGTACGTCAGCGGACACACGCGCAGCCCTGAGGGTGAGACCAGCATCGCCACGCCGTGGGGGCTGCCGAGAGCTGGCGCACCCGCCGGCGGTTGGACGGCTGCCGTGGGCGACCAGGTCGCATGGGCTCAGTTCCACCTCGGGCTGACCAACTCCGACCTGCTCACTGATGACAACCGGCTTCGTATGCAACAGCCCACCGTCGAGATGCCGGGCAACGCGCTCGGTGACGCCGTCGGCATTTCGTGGCTGCTCAAGGAACACGGTGGCGTGCAGCTGGTGAGCCACGGTGGCACGATGATCGGCCAGCTCTCCGACTTCGTACTGGTACCCGAGCACGACTTCGGGTTCGTGTGCATGACCAACTCATCACCGGGTGGCGCGCAGCTGTACCACGAGCTCCGCAGCTGGGCGCTCGACGAATACCTGAGCGTCGTCGAGGCCGAGCCGGTGCTGGCCGAGCTCTCACCCGGCGATCTCGCCGAGTTCGCAGGTACCTACGACACCTCGGTCGCCTTCGCGACGATCACGCCACGCGACGACGTCCTAGACGTCGTCATCACGATCACCGATCTGACACTCATGGCTGAGGGCGACCCTGCCGAGCAGCCTGCCATCCACATCGGCTTGATCGACGGCGATGGTGACCGCTACGTCGTGACCGACGGCGAAGCCAAGGGGATGCGGGGCTACTTCTTTCGCGGGGACGACGGCGCCGTGGCTGGCATCAACCTCGGTGGGCGTGACATGACGCGGCGCTGACACACGAGGCTCGTGACCCGGCAGCGGGTCGGTCGTTGTCAGGGCGTATCCGCCAGGGATGCGCGCCTGCTCGCCCCGACTGCGACCGACCGGAGTTCTGAATGACCCTCGCTCGCCGACTCCGGGGTTGCTCCCTGCTCGCGGTCGCGGCGCTTCTGGCCGCCTGCGGCAGCACCGTCCAGCTTGACCAGCCGACAGCTGCGCCGGGCACGGGCTCGCTCGCGCTCCCCACTGATGCCACCAGCGGAGCAGCGTCGCCGGAGGCTGGCACAGACGACCTCGGGGTGCCCAACGCGTCGGGTGACCTCGGCGACGCGGGGACTCCGCTCGAGGGCGGTGATCCGGCGGGCCCGGCACCTGATGCAGGGGGCGAGAGTGACAGCGCGGACAACCCCGACGCCCCTACGCAGGACGCGTTCGAAGAGAGCCCCCGTGGAGGGGCGATCAAGATCGGGATCGCCTACACCAGCGACGGAACCGAGGCGAACAGCGCGATCGGCGCCGGATTCGCGACTGGAAATGACAAGGACAACAACCAGGCCCTGGTCGATGAGATCAACGAGTCGGGGGGAGTGGACGGCCGGAAGCTCGAGCCGGTGTTCTTCGCGTACTCCGCTCAAACCAGCGAGACGGCTTCCTCGCAGGACCAGGCAGCGTGCTCGGCGTTCACCGAGGACGAGAGCGTGGCGTTCGTGCTGGGCGGCGGCCTGACCGACACCCTCAACTCGTGTCTGCTCAAGGCTGGCGTGCTGCACATCAACTCGGGCACGATCCTCAACTGGGACAAGGCAATGCTGGCCAAGTTCCCCAATCACTTCGTCCTAGGCACCATGACGCAGGACCGGATGATGGCTGGACTGGTGGCGAGCCTGGAGCGTGGTGACTGGTTCGGCGGGTGGAGCGCCCGGTCCGGCCTCCCGCCCACCACGAAGATCGGCGTCCTGGCCGTCGACTATCCGCAGTGGCGCCGCCCGATCGCCTCGGTGCTGCTGCCGGCGCTCAAACGTGCCGGCCACTCGGTCGACTCCTCCAACGTGATCTACGTGCGCCCCTCAACCAGCACCGCCACCGTCGGGTCGACCGCCGCCGACGTGAGCAGCGCAGTGCTGCGCTTCGCGTCAGCCGGGGTCACCCACGTGATCGACCTCGACGCGAGCGCGCTCCTGACGATCTTCTTCGCCCAAACCGCGGCCAGCCAGGGCTACTACCCGCGGCTGGGGATCACCTCGGGTACGGGCGCCCAAGCCATCCTCGACCAGGGCCTCGCCAACGCGCGCACCTTCCGGGGTGCGGTCGGCATGGGCTGGCTGCCCAACCTCGACGTGCCGGCTAGCCAAGGTGCCACGTTGCTGACTCCCGCGGCCGACCGTTGCCTGCGCATCCTCAGGGAGCGCACGGGGCAGCAGTACGCGTCGGCCAACGAGGCCGGTATCGCGCTCAGCACGTGCGACTCGATCTCCGTGATGGTGGCCGGGTTGGACGCGGCGGGCGACAAGCTGTCGTACGCCGGGGTCAAAGCGGGGCTCGAGTCGCTCGGCAGGAATCCGCAGCCGGCCTTGATCCCGAAGTCGTTCCTGTCGCCCAGTCATCACGACAACGCCTTGTCGGGCTTCGACATGACCTACGACGAGGGGTGCGGCTGCATCCGGTACGGCGCGGAGCGCAACATTCCCTGAACCGGGGATTCGTCGGCCCGGCTCGACTCCGTCCGTAGAGCCGGGTAGAACGTGCAGATGAGCAACTCGATCCTCGCCCGCGGCCTCGATCAGATCCACGGCCTTCTTGCCAGCATCACGGCTGATGACTCCGGCCGCGAGACGCCGTGCGCGGATTGGACCGTTGCCGACCTGAGCGATCACATCGTCAACAGCACCGAGGGCATGGTGACGATGGCTCGAGGCGGTCAGCCCGACTGGGCGGCGGCTCCGCATCACGACGATCCGGCGGCGGCGTTGCGCGAGGCGGGCGACTCGTTGCTCGAGGCCGCGGCCGCCAGCGACGGTGCCTTCCCCGAGGGACTCGCAGCGGCAGAGCTCGCCGTGCACGCCTACGACCTAGCGACGGGGCTCGGGCGCTCGAGTGCCGACCTCGACCCTGAGATCGCGGAGGCAGGTTGGGTCTTCATGAGTGCGTCGATGACTCCCGACAAGCGGGGTGGGGCCTTTGGGCCCGAGCAGCCCGCCCCGGCCGACGCCGACCCGTACCAGCGCCTCGCCGCCTTTGCTGGCCGCACCGTCTAAGGCCGGCGCATGCAGGACTCGGCACTCATCACCGTCGGCCTCCCGGTGGCCCTGGGCATCATCATGTT
>JBAUWM010000224.1:0-1661 GCA_049583775.1 Nocardioides sp. | reverse complement strand
TCCCCGACAAGAACCACTTCGGGTCTTGGACCGGGACCGCCCCGATCGACGCGTCCTCGGGAGACAACGTCCGGCACCGCCTGTCGCGCGGCGGGAACAGGCAGATCAACCGCGTCCTGCACATCATGGCCATCGTCCAGCTCCGCAACCCGACCCGAGGCCGCGCCTACTTCGACAGAACCAAGGCCCGCGGCAAGACCTCGAACGAAGCGATGCGGCTCCTCAAACGGCGGCTCTCGGACATCGTCTACCGCACGATGGTCAACGATGCGGCCAGACATATAGCGACGGGCCCGGGAGGGCAACGGGGCAACGACTCTGTCTCCAGCGCGGCCGGCTCACATGCCCAGACCGACTCTTCGGACAAGCCACTTCCCGGACCCGTCACGAACAAGCCTACGACTCCACTCAGACGCGCGTCTTGACACAGAGGGGTGCCAGCTGAGTGCGTCCCGCTGGCCGGCGTTAGCGGCGCGCACGTGCGAACTGCACGAATAGAGCCGCCGCAGCCGACACGACGGCCAGAGCCGCGATGACCGTGAGTCGGATCATGGGGTCGCCGAGAGCCATGAGCCCGTACAGAGATCCTGATATGCCCACAAGAGCGGTCAGGACCACAAGAGCAGCGAGCCCCAAGGGCACGACGCGGGCACCCACGGACGGCGCTTCCGGGACTCTCGGGTCGCCGGGTTGGTCAGACTGACCCCGGTGATCCCGACGATGCGCGAAGACCTGACCTATTGGCGTGCGGAGAGTTTCGGCGCAGTCCAGGCATACGTAGTCATTCACACCGACACGGTGCAGACCCTTGAGATGGTTCGAAGGGCATTCCAGATTGGTGCACCACTCGCTGCCCGCGGTCCAGATTCCGTCAGACACCAGTTCGGGCTCTTCCTCCGCCGTCACTGGCTCCTGCCCGACGACCACTACGCCGCCGCAGTCCTCGCAGGGACGGCCCGTTGAACGCTCGTCAGGCTCAGGCATAGCGGACACTGTAGGTCTGGGCCGGCCGGACGCCAGCTCATCGCATGGTCTGGCGGATCGTCGTCGCGCAAACGCGGTGTGTATGACGCGCACCTCGGTCGACCGTCTCGGACAGTGGAGAAGACCCATGTTCAACCGCGCTGGGTGAACGCAACTCCTACTTCTTACCCGGACAGGCCTCGCCGGTCCGTTCCTCTCGGACGACCACAACGCCTCCGGCCGACACCGGATCACCCGGATTCCACGGTCGATCGTCTAGCAGTTCGTGACCGAAGACCTGGAGGGGCAGGTCCTGCTGCTCGTGGTTGATCGCAATGGTGAAGGTCGCACCCGAGGTTGCCCGTCGGCGCACGACCTCGAGTCCCGGTTCGTGAAGTGCGAACCGGATCTCGGCCTGGGAACAGAGGTCGACCAGCAGCCTCGTTCGCGCCGACTCGTCCAGTCTTGCTCCGAGGTACCAAGCCATGCCGCCGCGGTGAGCTCGACGAGTCAGTGCGGGTCGGCTGACGTAGGTGCCAGTTCGATAGAGCCTCACCACGGACGCGGCGGACACGGTTAGGTCTTCCATCCAATCGCTGACGAGGCTTCCGTCGTCCAGTTCGACAACGTGCCCAGGTGGCAGGGGGTGTACCTCGTCGACCCTCACCCCGAGCAGGTCGCGGAGCGGGCCGGGGGCG
>JBAUWM010000223.1:0-8792 GCA_049583775.1 Nocardioides sp. | reverse complement strand
GCTCTGACCCTGGTGGACGACACGCACCAGAGTGATCCATGTGACTGGTGTGGCGATCGCCTACGTTGGTGTCATGGCGACCCGTACGTCTTCCCCGCCGGGTTCGCGGAGCAAGAGCACGTCCTCGTCTGGTCGAAGCAGCAGTTCACGAGGCGGTTCGAGCACCCGATCCAGTGGCCGGAAGTCCCCCCAGAAGACCCGCTCTCGCTCGACGACGTCCAAGCGCGGCACCAAGCGTGCGGCATCTCGTCGTCCCTCGACCCGTCAGGCTCCACGCGCGGTGCGCTCGGGCACGGGTCCGGTCGCCCGATTCTTCTTCGCCCTGTTCCGCGGGCTGACCGTCGTGTGGTTGGCCGCGGCACACGCCATCGGTGCTGCCGCTCGCGGCATCGGCCGTTCGGCTCGTGAGCTCGAGCCCGAACACCGCCGTGACGGCGCCGGCCTGTTCGTCATGGGGCTCTCGATCGTGGTCGCCGCCGCCGTGTGGTTCGAAGTGCCCGGCGGAGTCATGGAGTTCTTCCGGGCAGCGGTGGTGGGCACGGTGGGCAAGGTGGGTTGGCTCGTACCCATCGCCTTGGTGTGGGCGGGGTGGCGCATCATGCGCGACCCGGTCGGCAGCGGACCCGCCGGCCGGCAGGCCATCGGTTGGTCGGCGCTGGTGCTCGGCGCTCTTGGCATCGTGCACGTGGCAGCCGGCGACCCCCAGCCGGTATCCGGCGATACCTCGCCCTTGCGCGAAGGCGGCGGCGCCATCGGGTACGTCGTGGCATCGCTGCTGCTCGACCTGCTGCGCTCGAGCTACGTGGTCGTCCCGCTGCTGCTGATGATCTCGTGCTTCGGCATCCTCGTCGTCACCGCGACACCCCTGTACCGGGTGCCCGAGAAGCTGGCGCACCTGCGCGACACCGCCCTGGGCCGAGTCCCAGTCGATACTGATGACCCCGACGCCACCCGGGCGATGGCGCGCATCGACGACACGATCGACCCCGACCTCGGGCTGCCGGCCTACGACTCGCCGGTGCTCGAGGCGCAGGAGACGCGTAAGCGCCGTCGACGCAAGGCCCCCGACCTCGACCTCGACGACACCGCGACCACCGACGCGCTCGACGTCGCCCTTGCCCACGACGTCGAGTCATTGGAGTCGGTGGCCGAATCAGTGGTCGCGGCGCCCAAGGCCGACCTCGAGCCGCCGCCGCACACGCCGATCGAACCGCGCATGGAACAGCTCGCGCTCTCCGGCGACATCGTCTACTCGCTGCCGGCCAACGAAGTGTTGAAGGAGGGGTCACCGCACAAGGCGCGCTCAAAGGCCAGCGACGCCGTGGTCGACTCGCTCACCCAGGTGTTGCTCGAGTTCAACATCGACGCCCAGGTCACGGGCTACACCCGGGGCCCGACCGTCACCCGCTACGAGATCGAGCTCGGGCCGGCGGTCAAGGTCGAGAAGATCACCGGCATCCAGAAGAACATCTCCTACGCGGTGGCCTCCTCCGAGGTGCGGATCCTCAGCCCGATCCCCGGCAAGTCAGCGGTCGGCGTCGAGATCCCCAACCTCGACAAGGAGATCGTCTCCCTCGGCGACGTGCTGCGTTCGGGCACGGCCCGCGGCGACCACCACCCGATGGTGGTGGGCCTCGGCAAGGACGTCGAGGGCGGCTTCGTGGTGGCCAATTTGGCGAAGATGCCGCACCTGCTCGTGGCTGGCGCCACCGGCTCGGGCAAGTCGAGCTTCATCAACTCGATGATCACCTCGATCCTCATGCGCTCCACGCCCGACGAGGTGCGGATGATCATGGTCGATCCCAAGCGGGTCGAGCTGAACGCCTACGAGGGCGTGCCGCACCTGATCACCCCGATCATCACCAACCCCAAGAAGGCCGCCGAGGCACTGCAGTGGGTAGTGCGCGAGATGGATCTGCGCTACGACGACCTCGCCAACTTCGGGTTCCGCCACATCGACGACTTCAACCGCGCTGTCCGAGCGGGCAAGGTCGAACTGCCGGCAGCAAGCGAGCGGGTGCTGTCGCCGTACCCCTACCTGCTCGTGATCGTCGACGAGCTGGCCGACCTGATGATGGTGGCGCCTCGCGACGTCGAAGACTCCATCGTCCGGATCACCCAGCTGGCGCGAGCGGCCGGCATCCACCTGGTGCTCGCCACCCAGCGACCGTCGGTCGACGTCGTCACCGGCCTCATCAAGGCCAACGTGCCGTCCCGGCTGGCCTTCGCGACCTCATCGCTCGGCGACAGTCGCGTGATTCTCGACCAGCCCGGGGCCGAAAAGCTGGTCGGTCAGGGCGATGGGCTGTTCCTGCCGATGGGCACCTCGAAGGCAGTGCGCGTGCAGGGCGCCTGGGTCACCGAGGCCGAGATCGCGCAGGTCGTGCGGCACTGCACGACCCAGCTGCAACCGACCTACCGCGACGACGTCACCGCGCCGGCCCAGGCCAAGCGCGACCTTGACGACGACATCGGGGACGACCTGGATCTCGTGATCCAGGCGATCGAGCTGGTCGTCTCGACGCAGTTCGGCTCGACGTCGATGCTGCAACGCAAGCTGCGAGTCGGTTTCGCCAAAGCGGGCCGGCTGATGGACATCCTCGAAAGTCGAGGAGTGGTTGGGCCGAGCGAGGGCTCCAAAGCCCGCGACGTGCTGGTGAAGCCCGACGAGGTGGACGCCGTGATCATGACCATCCAGGGGGAGCAGTGAACCTCGACCTCCAGAACGACGAGACTCAACCCGACCACGTCGAGCCGGACGCCGTCCAGCACGACCACGACGACACTGTCGAGGTGCGCCGCGACGGCCCGCTGTCAGGGTTGATCGGGGGAGTGGCCGCGATCGTGGCGCTCGCCTACCTACTGCGGTCTGTCGGATCAGCCGATGCCCTCGACTGGACCATCTGCCTGATCACCTTGCTGGTGGCGCTCATGCACGTGGGGGTCTTCCTCGATTCGCGCGCGCCACTGATGCTGATCGACCGCCACGGCATCCGCCTGCGCCGTGGTCGCGCCTGGGAGGGCCTTTCCTGGTACGAGGTCGAGCGCGTCGATCACCAACCGCGGCTCTCGTTGCTGCGCGACGGCTCACTGACCGTCCTCGACTCAACTGGTCGGGAACACGCGGTGCGGCTCTCGCTGTCGACCCGTCTGATCGGGGCCAACTGGCACGAGCTCACCGAGGCGCTCGAAGACCTGAGTGAGGGACGCTCGTCGATCGTCGAGGTGAGCACCGCAACCGCGAGCCCGGCGCCGGTCGACCACGACGACGACCCGGGCGGTCCGCCGTCCTCGCCGCCGCCCTCGCCCGGACGCCGCGTCGTGGCCGGACAGCGGGCCGAGGTGCTGATGGAGTCGCCGAGCCCCGCTTCGATGCCCGAGCCGCCTACCGACGTGGCCGCTCCCCAGGCGGAGCCCACCGACGAGCCCACCGACGAGCTCGCCGACGAGCAGCAGGTGAGCGACGAGACCCACACGATGGTGATCGACGCTGGGCAGCGCGCCATCATTGCCGACGCCGTGATCGGACCTGAGCTGGCCGCGGCTCGTCACCGCCTCGGCCTCGGGGTGGTCCAGCTCGCCGAGCGCACCCGTATCCGCGCGCACGTGATCGAGTCGATCGAGGTCGACGACTTCGGCCCATGTGGTGGCGACTTCTACGCTCGCGGGCACCTGCGCACGCTGGCCCGCGTGCTCGGCATCGACGCCGAGCAGCTGATCGCCCAGTACGACGAGAAGTACGCCGACGCGCCCATCGACCCACGGTGCGTCTTCGAGGCCGAGCTGGCCACCAGCGCCACCGGCACCATCCGCGGCACGCGAGGTGGCGTCAACTGGTCGGTCCTGGTGGCCTCGGTGATGGCCGTGGTGCTGATCTGGTCGGTCGCCCGACTGGTCATGGACGGCCCGTCCCCGATGTCCGACCGACCCGTGCTGAACGGCTCACCGGGTGGGAAGGCGTCGCTGACCGGCGCAACCACCAAGGTGCCGGTGTCGTTCACCGCCGCCACCGGCGGAGCCCGGGTGATCGTGCGTGATGGTCGCCAGCAGGTGGTCTTCGACGAGGACCTCGCGTTCATGCAGACCGCTGAGCTCAGCGTGTCGCCCCCAGTGCGAATCAGCTCGTCGGACGGCGGTCTCACCGTGGTGATCGACGGCACCGACGAAGGTGCGCTCGGCGCGACCGGTCAACGCGCGCAGCAGATCTTCGTCCCCTGACGAACGCCGAGTCGGCGTACGTTTACGCCGACTCGGCGCTGGACGGCATACTCGAGGGGACATGACGACGAACACGAGTGCCGCAGTCCCCGCTGTCGCGGAGCCCCTCACCGTCGCGATGCTGACCCTCGGGTGCGCGCGCAACGAGGTCGATTCCGAAGAGCTGGCCGGTCGCCTTGCCGCTGACGGCTTCCGACTCGTCGCAGACCCGGCCGAGGCTGACACCGTCATGGTGAACACCTGCGGCTTCGTCGAGCAAGCCAAGAAGGATTCCGTCGACGCACTGCTCGAGGCCAGCGACCTCAAGGCCTCCGCCGACAAGGGCGGCCGAGCCCGCGCGGTGGTGGCCGTCGGCTGTCTCGCTGAGCGCTACGGCAAGGACCTCGCCGAGTCGCTGCCCGAGGCCGACGCAGTGCTCGGTTTCGACGACTACGCCGACATCTCCGGGCGGTTGCGTTCGATCCTGGCCGGCGAGGCCCAGCACGCCCACACCCCGCAGGACCGGCGGCTCCTGCTGCCGATCAGCCCGGTCGAACGCCAGGCCGTCGGGGCGCCCGTCGTCGCACCGCGACAGCGGCTCGAGAGCGGGCCGCTGGCCCCGTTGAAGCTGGCGAGCGGGTGCGACCGCCGCTGCACGTTCTGCGCCATCCCCGCCTTCCGTGGCTCCTTCGTGAGCCGCCGCCCCTCCGACGTCATCGCCGAGGCGCGCTGGCTGGCCGGTGAAGGTGTGCGCGAGCTCTTCCTGGTGTCGGAGAACTCGACCTCCTACGGCAAGGACCTCGGCGACCTGCGACTGCTCGAGACCCTGCTGCCCGAGCTGACCGCGATCGAGGGCATCGACCTGGTCCGCGTCTCGTACCTCCAGCCGGCCGAGACCCGCCCCGGCCTGATTGAGGCGATCGCCACCACACCGGGCGTCGTGCCCTACTTCGACCTGTCCTTCCAGCACGCCAGCCCCACGGTGCTGCGCCGGATGCGCCGCTTCGGTGACCCCCAGAGCTTCCTCTCACTGCTCGAGCAGGTGCGGGCCTTGGCCCCCGAGGCTGGAGTTCGCTCGAACGTGATCGTGGGGTTCCCGGGGGAGACCGAGGACGACCTGCAGGTGCTGTGCGACTTCCTCGAAGCGGCGCGCATGGACGTAACGGGCGTGTTCGGCTACTCCGACGAGGACGGCACCGAGGCGGCCTCGTTCGATGACAAGCTCGACGAGGACGAGGTCTGGGAGCGTGCCCAGCACGTGACCGCGCTGGTCGAGGAGTTGAACGCGCAGCGAGCCGAAGAACGAATCGGCGAACAGGTCATGGTGCTCGTCGAGAGCATCGATGACGACGGCGCCGAGGGTCGGGCTGCCCACCAGGGCCCCGAGGTCGACGGCACCACCACCCTCTCTGAAGGGTTGTTCGCGATCGGTGACCTCGTGCCGGCCGAGGTGATCAGCACCACGGGCGTCGACCTGGTGGCCAGACCGACCGGGTCGGCGCGATGAACGAGTCGCCGGCGGCCGCGCCGGTGGTGAGCAACTGGAACCTCCCCAACGCCCTCACCACCCTGCGGATCCTGCTCGTACCGGTGTACGGATGGTTCTTGCTCGGGCACGACTACGACTCGGTGATGTGGCGCACCCTGGCGTGGGTGATCTTCGCGATCGCGGCGATCACCGACAAGGTTGACGGTGATCTGGCACGTTCGCGTGGTCTGGTGACTGACTTCGGCAAGATCGCCGACCCGATCGCTGACAAGGCGCTCACCGGCATGGCCTTGGTCGCTCTGTCGATCACCGGCGACATCTGGTGGATCGTCACGATCGTCGTGCTCACCCGCGAGTGGGTCGTCACCGTGCTGCGACTCTCGGTGGCGCGCAACGTCGTGATGGCGGCCAACCAGAGCGGCAAGGTCAAGACGATGCTGCAGGCTCTCGCTCTCGGAGGTCTCACCTTGCCCGGACGGCAGCTCACCGGCTGGGCCGACGTTCCGGGTGACATCTTCTTCTACGTCTCCCAGGTCTTCCTGGCTGCCGCGGTGGCGATGACTCTGTGGTCGGGATATGAATTCTTCCGGGACTTCTGGCGTCAACGGCGAGAGGTCTTGCGGTCTGGGGGTGCCTGAGGGATAGGTTGGGCGGGCTAGTCCAGGTTTCTTCGGATGCCCCCCACCTCTGCATCGAAAGGTGTTCTTGTGTCTCGAGCCTCGTCTCGGCGCGCCAGGATCGCCACGCTCGCCGCTCTCGGCGTCGTGTCCGGCTTGGTACCGCTTGCTGTCACCGCCTCCCCAGCCCAGGCCGCAGGCCCGGTCACGATCAACCTGCTGGCCACCAACGACTTCCACGGCCGGATCAAGTCGAACAACGCTGAGGCTGGAGCCGCCGTGCTCGCCGGCGCGGTCAAGCAGCTGCGCGCTGAGAACCCGAACACCGTCTTCGCGGCCGCCGGTGACCTGATCGGCGCCTCGACGTTCGAGTCGTTCGTGGCCCAGGACAAGCCCACCATCGACGCCCTCAACGAGGCTGGCCTGGAGGTCTCGGCCGCAGGCAACCACGAGTTCGACCAGGGCTACGACGACTTGATCAACCGAGTCATGGCCCCTGAGTCGCCCAGTAATCCCCTGGGTGGCGCCACGTGGAAGTACATCGCGGCCAACGTGAAGATGAAGGCGTCGGGCAACCCGGCGCTCGACCCGACGTGGGTGAAGACCTTCAACATGGGAACCGCCGACGAGGTGAAGGTCGGTTTCGTGGGTGCGGTGACCGAGCACCTCCCCGAGTTGGTGTCACCGGGCGGCATCGCCGACATCGAGGTGACCGACATCGTCGCGGCAGTGAACACCGAAGCCGACAAGCTCAAGACCGAGGGAGTCGACCTCGTCGTGATGCTGGTGCACGAGGGGGCCCCCTCCACCAACTGCGAGACGATGGACGACAACCCCGCCTCTGACTTCGGCAGCATCATCACCGGCGCCAACGACAACGTCGACGCCATCGTGTCGGGTCACACGCACCTGGCCTATGACTGCTCCTTCCCGGTGGCCGGCTGGGCCGGTCGCGCCGTCACCGAGCGCCCGGTCGTCTCGGCTGGTCAGTACGGCTCGAAGCTGAACCAGATCCAGTTCACCGTCGATCCGGCTACGAACGCGGTGGCCGCTGTCGAGACCGACATCTTGTCCCTGGCCAGCTGCAACGCCACGTGCGCCGCCAACCCCGTCGTGTGGACGCCGAACTACCCCGTCGACGACGCCACCAAGGCGATCGTCGATGCAGCGGTGGCTGAGAGCGACGTGCTCGGTGCGGTGAAGATCGGTGAGATCGCTGGCGCCTTCCGGCGCGCGGCCCGCCCCAAGGCCGACGACCCGACGTCGACCGAGGAGAACCGCGGTGGTGAGTCGACCGCCGGCAACCTGGTGGCCGAGGCGCAGCGCTGGGCCACGTCGGGCGAAGAGTCCGGTGCCGCCCAGATCGCTTTCATGAACCCCGGTGGCCTCCGAGCCGACCTGCTCGGTACCGGCACCGAGGCGTTCCCTCGCGACCTGTCGTACAAGCAGGCAGCCGTGGTCCAGCCGTTCGCCAACACCCTGGTCAACATGCGACTCACCGGTGCTCAGATCAGCACCGTCCTCGAGCAGCAGTGGCAGCCCGAGGGCTCGTCGCGACCGTTCCTGCGCCTGGGCACCTCCGACGGGTTCACCTACACCTACGACCCGACCGCGGCCGCCGGATCGCGGATCATCGCGATGTACCTCAATGGCGTGCCTCTCGTGCTCACCAAGTCGTACTCGGTGACCGTGAACTCGTTCCTGTCCACCGGGGGCGACAACTTCGCCGAGCTCGCCAACGGCACCGCCAAGCGCGACACCGGCAAGATCGACCTGTCGGCGATGGTTGACTACTTGGCCGAGTTCGCTGACGACGAGCCGCTAGCCGTCGACTACAGCCAGCACGCGGTGGGCGTGACCTTCCCGCAGGACGCCCCGGCTGCCTACAAGCCGGGCGACACCGTGTCCTTCCTGGTCTCGTCCCTGGCCATGAGCGGCGCCGGCGACGTGCAAGACACCACGCTCTCGGTCAAGCTCGGCAAGACTCAGCTCGGCACCGCCACGGTCGACAACACCGTCGCGCCCGGCACCACTGACGACGAATCGGGCACCGCGTTAGTGTCGGTCACCCTGCCGGACTCCGCTCCGGGGGGCGCGCAGAAGCTGACCCTCGTCGGCAACGCCACCGGCACCTCGATCAAGGTGCCGATCACCGTCGAGTCCGTCGCGCTGACCCCCTCGAAGGTGACGATCAAGGTCAACCCGAAGAAGATCGTGGCCGGCAAGACCCGGGCCCGCATCGGCATCTTCGTCACCGCCGACGGTGACAAGGCCTCGGGCAAGGTTCTCGTCCGGGTGGCCGGAGAGGTCTACCAGGCCACGCTGAAGAACGGTCGGGCGCTGGTGAAGCTCGCGATCTTTGGTCGGCCTGGCAGCAAGGTGGCCACCGTCGCCTACTCCGGCTCCACCACGAGCAGCCCGCAGTCGATCCGGGTCCGCTTCGAGGTCGCCCCACGGCAGCGACGGCAGCCCCCAGCGCTGCCCGACAC
>JBAUWM010000222.1:0-5175 GCA_049583775.1 Nocardioides sp. | reverse complement strand
GGTCGGGAAGTCGGCGAAGCAGATCGAGATGTCCATCGCGGTGATGATGAACTCCACGGCCTTCGCGAACAGCTCGGCGTCGAAGGAGTCGTCGTCCTTGAGGAACTTGAGCAGGTTCAGCGAGGCCAGGTTGCACGAGGAGTTGTCGAGCGACATGTACTCCGAGCACGGGTTGGACGCAGTGATGCGGCCGGTCTCGGGGTTGGTGTGCCAGTCGTTGATCGTGTCGTCGTACTGCAGGCCCGGGTCGGCGCAGGCCCATGCGGCCTGGCTGATCTTGCGGAACAGATCGCGGGCGTCAACGCGCTCGATCTCCTCGCCGTTCTTGCGACCGCGCAGCGCGAAGTCGGTGCCGTCTTCGACCGCACGCATGAACTCATCGCTCACGCGCACCGAGTTGTTCGCGTTCTGGTACTGCACCGAGGTGATGTCAGAGCCGCCGAGGTCCATGTCGAAGCCCGCGTCACGCAAGGCCCGGATCTTGTCCTCCTCCTTGGCCTTGGTCATCACGAACTCTTCGATGTCGGGGTGGTCGACGTCGAGCACGACCATCTTGGCCGCGCGTCGTGTGGCGCCACCCGACTTGATGGTGCCGGCCGAGGCGTCGGCGCCGCGCATGAACGAGACCGGACCCGAGGCAGTGCCGCCCGAAGAGAGGAGCTCCTTGGAGGATCGGATGCGCGAGAGGTTCAGGCCCGCACCCGAGCCGCCCTTGAAGATGAAGCCCTCCTCCTTGTACCAGTTGAGGATGGAGTCCATCGAGTCGTCGACCGAGAGGATGAAGCAGGCCGAGACCTGCTGCGGCGACTGCGTGCCGACGTTGAACCAGACGGGGCTGTTGAAGGAGAAGTACTGGTTGACCAGGAGCCACGTGAGCTCGTGCTCGAAGATCTCGGCGTCACCAGGGGTGGCGAAGTAGCCGTGGTCGACGCCAGCCTTGGTGTAGGTGAGCACGATGCGGTCGATCAGCTGACGCAGGCTCCACTCGCGGACGTCGGAGCCAACCGCGCCTCGGAAGTACTTGGTGGTGACGATCGTGGAGGCGTTGACCGACCAGTTGTCGGGATACTCGACCCCGCGCTGCTCGAAGACGGTGGCCCCGGTCTTCCAGTTCGTCTGGACGACGTCGCGACGCTCCCAGGTGAGCTGGTCGTAAGGGTGCACGCCCGGGGTGCTGAAGACCCGCTCCACGGTCAGACCCGCGGTCTGGCCCTTCTTGGTTGAGCTGGCGCCGCTCACGGTCTCGGTCATGGGTGGGTCTCCTCTGGGGTGCCGTCTGGCTGCGGGTACGGGAAGCAGTCTTGCTGCGAGCACCGACAGTGAGGGCCGGCGTCGTGGGTGGAGCGGGGAGTGGCGGTGGAGCTGTGTTCAAACGGGGGGAAGGGCGGGGAGGAGTTTTTGGTGCGCCCGGCAGGCAGCTTCCCCACTACCTGCCGGGCGGATCGTGATCAGCCAGTAGGAACTGGCTGAGGCGGGGAGGAGTCGGCGTGCATGTCGGCGATCTCCTTGATGAAGTCATCGGCCGACTCGAACGCGCGGTAGACGCTGGCGAAGCGCAGGTAGGCCACCTCGTCGAGGGCCCGCAACGGACCGAGGATGGCCAGGCCCACCTCGTGGGCGGCGAACTCGGCGGCGCCGGAAAGGCGCAGCGCGTGCTCGACGTCCTGGCCGAGACAGGCCAACTGGTCTTCGGTGACGGGGCGACCCTTGCACGCCTTGCGGACTCCGGAGATGGCCTTGTCGCGGGTGAACGGCTCCGAGGCCCCCGACCGCTTGAGCACGGTCAGCTGCATCAGCTCGACCGTGGTGAAGCGTCGCTCGCAGGACGAGCAGAGCCGCCGGCGCCGGATCGAGGCACCGTCGTCGGCGACGCGGGAGTCAAGCACCCGGGTGTCGGTCGTACGGCAGTAGGGGCAGTGCACGACAGACTCCTCTCGAGCGCGACGACGACACCCCCAACGAGGGTGCGGCCTGTGTATATGGGGGGTTGCTCTGTGGATAACCACGAGCGGACTGTGAGTCCTCCAGCTCCAGCTGTGAACTAGATGTGGATAACTACACCGGTGTAACTACTAGATGTTGTGGTAACCGTACGCCTCGACCTCCAGACGCGCAAGAGGAACCGGGAAGTCAGAGCGATCTGGATCACACTGGCCGAGTTTGCGCAGGTCAGCGGCCTGCGCTGCCTTCAGATCCGGCGTGTCGTCGGGCGTGTCCGGGCGGGGCGTCGGGCCCCTGAGTAGTTCCTGCCTATCCCCACCACGTGGGGCGAAGGCCACGATCAGCCGATGCGCACCCGGACCCCTGCCAGCACGGCCGCCTCCCTCACTGCCGCCGCACTACTGTGCCTCGGCGGGCTCAGCGCCTGCAGCGGCGACGACCTCGGCGACCGCCTCACCGAGAAAGCGATCGAGAACGCTGGCGGCGAGGACGTCGACGTCGACTTCGACTCCGACACCGGCGAGGTCAAGATCGAGACCGACGAGGGCACCTTCAGCTCCGGCTCAGATCTGCCCGACGACTTCCCCGAGGACCTCCCGCTGCTCGAGGACGCCGAGATCATCTCGGCCATCGCCGCCGACGATCAGACCGGAACCGGCGACTCGGGCTTCGTGGTGGCGATGCAGACCGACCTCTCCGACACTGATGCGCTGGTCGAAGCCACCGCGCTGCTTGAAGGTGCTGGTTTCGTGCTGGACGAGGAGAGCACCGGAGGCGGCGTCGGGGTGTTCGGCGCAGCCGTGCTCAACCGCGACCCGTACCAGGTGCTGGTCAGCGCCCTGGGCGCCGAGGGCAGTGGGACGACGCTGCAGTACTACGTGGGACCGATCCCCGAGTAGAACCCCCACGCACGAACCCGATGCGACCCGCGGGTCACCCCCAGATCTTTGATGGGATCAGCCAGAATGGCCGGGTGTCACGGGGGAAGCGCGCAGGGGAACGGGAATCCACCGCCCGCGACCGCACCCTGCTCTGGCTCGCCGCTGGCAGCACCGCGGCGCTGGTGGCTTGGGGCTACCTCGTCTACGCAGCCATCGACTTCGGTTCGTCTGGCCGCAGTGGGGACGACGCCGCGTGGTGGTTCTTGATCCTCGCCTCGATCGGGGCGGTGGCGTGCTTGTTCCTGGGATTGATCCTGCTGAGTCGGATCGGGCAGCGCCTTGGCTTGATCGCCACTCCTGAGCTCGAGGAGCCCCCTCCCCCGCGCGATCCGAATGCGCCGCGGGGTGGGCATCGCGCTGGGAGGTAGGCGTGAGGTCGCGGGTTGCGGGCGTCTCGATACACGCCTCGCTCGTTCCTCGCTCCGCGCACTCGACGACCGACGGCGCCGCTGACCACCGACGGCGCACTCGACGACCGACGCAACGAGGGCGGGACCGGATCGGTCCCGCCCTCGGTCGTGCTTCCCCTGTTTCCTGCCGGCCCGGGGTCGAGGCGGGACGGCGAGGTCTATGTCGTGCCGCGGTCTACTCGACCGGCACGCGCAGTCGCTGACCAGCGGCCAGCGCCACGGACTCGAGACCGTTGAGGTCTTCGAGGTAGCGCATCATCGAGCGGACGTCGCCGCTCTCGGCGCGCGCGGAGGCGATCTCCCAGAGGGTCTCGCCGGGCGCCACCACGATCGTCTCGGTGACCAGCTTCTCGTCGGTGGCCACCGAACCGCTGGCGAAGGCCACTCCTACCGCGATCAGGACCGCCAGGGCCACGACGAACACCGCGAGCCGGCCACGGCGGGTCAGGCGGTACTCGGGCACGTAGCTCGACGGTGCGTCGAACTGGTCGAGCAGGCGGTGCTGGGCGGGAAGTACGGCGGTGTGGCTCATCGGATGCTCCTGGGGAAGTAGGTGCGGTGCTGCTGATCTGGGTTTGATCTGGGGCTGATCTGGGGTGATCTGGTGCTGGTGGAATGTCTACGGATGACCGCCGACAATCGGTCGGCCCCATCTCTGGGCACCCCCCGGATCGACCACTGGTCGATCACAGTTCGACCACACGTTCGATCGAACATGTGTACGAGAGTAGATCAGGTGTTCGAACGAATCAAGCACCGGATCGAACAGGTGTTCCCTCGGCGTGTCGCGACACGCCGTTCGAACACCTGTTTGAACTCGCGGTCCATCGGTGGCACTCTGAGGACATGGCATCGACTCCTCAGCAGCCTGCGAAGGCCAGCGCCAGCGTCCGTGAGCTACCCGACGGTCCCGCCGACGCCACCGGCCTCACCCCCCGCCAGCAGCGAGTGCTGGGCCACATCAAGGACAGCATCGAGAAGCGTGGCTACCCGCCGAGCATGCGCGAGATCGGCAGCGCGGTCGGGCTCACCAGCACGTCCAGCGTCGCTCACCAGCTGCGGGTGCTCGAGGAGAAGGGGTTCCTCAAGCGCGACCCCAACCGGCCTCGCGCCCTCGAGGTGTTCCTGCCTGAGGTGATGGCTGCCCGCCGCTCCATGTCGAGCTCAGACGAGTCGTCGATCGACGAGACCGGAATCGGCGACGTCGCTCCCCCGCCGACCAACGTGCCCCTGCTCGGCCGGATCGCCGCCGGCGGTCCGATCCTGGCGGAGGAGAACCTCACTGACGTCTTCCCGCTGCCGCGGCAGCTGGTTGGCGAAGGCCAGCTCTTCCTGCTCGAGGTCTCCGGTGAGTCGATGATCGACGCGGCCATCTGCAGCGGTGACTACGTCGTGATCCGTCAAGCTCAGACAGCGGAGAACGGCGACATGGTGGCGGCGATGATCGACGGAGAGGCCACCGTGAAGACGTTCCAGCGCAAGAACGGGCAGGTGTGGCTGATGCCGCACAACGCCGCGTTCGAGCCGATCGACGGCACCCACGCCACCATCCTCGGCATCGTCACGGCGGTTCTGCGCAAGGTCTGAAATTCACCAGGCTCGGGCGCGTAGGGTCGCCACATGCTGTGCCGATCCCGCCCGAGCTTGGCCGTGCTGCTGGCCGTGCTGCTGGCTGTGCTGCTCGGCACCACCCTGCTTGGTGGTGGGCAGCAGTCGGCCGCCGCGGCCGAGCCGAAGACCATCGACGCCCCGCTCATCGGGCCCACCTTGGACGCCGTCAGCGCCCGCGCCACGGCCGCGCTCACCACCGCACGTGCCGTGCTCCGCGATGGCACTGCGGGTGATGCCACCCTGGCCTTGCGCGATCTCGCGGTGTCTCGGCC
>JBAUWM010000221.1:0-4541 GCA_049583775.1 Nocardioides sp. | reverse complement strand
GCTCGGAGAGGTAGGAGGAGAGCAGCCGCGGCGGGATCAGCCGGAAGGGGTAGTGGTGGGTGCGCGAGCGGATGGTCGGCAGCACCTTGTCGGGCTCGGTGGTGGCGAAGATGAAGCGCAGGTGGGGCGGGGGCTCCTCGACGAGCTTGAGCAGGGCGTTGAAGCCCTGCGTGGTCACCATGTGGGCCTCGTCGATGATGTAGACCTTGTAGCGGCTGCGCACCGGCGCGAAGAACGCCTTCTCGCGCAGGTCGCGGGCGTCGTCGACACCACCGTGCGAGGCGGCGTCGATCTCGATGACGTCGATCGACCCCGACCCACCTCGGGCCAGTTCGCGGCAGCTGTCGCACTCGCCGCAGGGATCGGCCACCGGAGCGAGGGCACAGTTGAGCGCCCGCGCCAGAATCCGCGCCGACGTCGTCTTGCCGCACCCGCGAGGCCCGGAGAACAGGTATGCGTGGTTGACCCGGTTGTTGGCCAGCGCGGCCCGCAGCGGCTCGGTGACGTGGTCTTGGCCGATGACCTCGGCGAAGGTCTCCGGCCGGTAGCGGCGGTAGAGCGCGAGCGGGGAGTCCACGCCCCGACCCTAGCCACCGGTCCCGACAAGAGACAGGGCGGCAGGGCGGCGGTGGTCGCTCACCACGTGGAGACGAAAAGGCCCCCCATGCACCCGACAGAGCCCACTTACCCTTGCTGCCTTCCGGCCCTGGGGGAGTTGGGTGAGATGCCGCCGCACGGGGGGTTGTTCCAACCATAGGCGATTGGGAGTGCTCGGCCGGCGACGGGTAGTGTCCTCGGCGGAGGATTCGCCTAGTGGCCTATGGCGCTCGCTTGGAAAGCGGGTTGGGTGTGAAAGCCCTCAGGGGTTCGAATCCCCTATCCTCCGCCAACCGAACGGCGTCGCACCCCTGGTGCGGCGCCGTTTGTGCGCTACGACCTACGCCCGGTCGCGCCCGCGAGCCAGCACGGGGCGCAGCAGGACGGCGACCAGCAGCGCGCCACCGCCGACCAACCCCCACCAGATGGCGTTGTCGCGGGTGCTCGCCAGCACGTCGGGTTCCGGCGTGGGCAGCACCGCGGGGGTGGCTGCCCGTTCGGGCTCGTCGCTGCGCGGGATGCGCCCCTTCCGGTCGGGTTGGATCGCGCGCTGGAGCGCCTCGAGAGGTTGGATGACGCCGCGGCCCACGAGCTTGTCTGGATGCTCGGCGTCAAAGGTTCCGCCGCCGCTGGCGGTGACCTCGAGCCGGGCGATGATCTGGTCGGGATTCTCGTCCGGGTAGACGGTCCAGAGCAGGGCCAGCACACCGCTCACCGTGGCCGCCGCGACCGACGTCGATGGGCTGTAGAAGGCACAGGTCGAGCGGTTGATCGCGTACGAGACCGCGCCGTAGGTGGGGACCGCGACGTCGATGGCGGAGTTCTGCAGCACGAAGCCGACGGCTGATTCACCGAGCGGCACCGTGCTGCCCGCGGCCACGACCCGGCGGTTGCGGTCGTTCTTGGCGTACCCGGCCGGCCAGACCGCCTCCGCGTAGTCCTCGCCGGGCAGGTAGTCGTCACCCTCACCAGTGCGATTGCCGGAAGCCGCCACGACGATGGCTCCGGCCTCGGTGACGCGTTTGACCGCAGCCTCGAGCGCGGGGCTCTCCTCGACACTGAGTGCGACGGTGACGATCCGGATGCCGGACGGGCCGACGAGGGGACGCAGCCGATCGAGGCCAGCAACGACCCCGTCGGTGGTCACCTGTGCGAGTTCGTCGTTGTCTTCGCCGGTGTCGTAGACGCGCTGGTCGTAGATCTGAGCAGCTGGTGCGATGCCCACGGGACGGTCCTCGCGGCGTGCGGCGCCCGCGATGATCCCGGCCATCGCGGTGCCGTGGTACCAGGAGTAGGCGGGCGACTTGGAGAACTCGGGCACCCGGTCTTCTGCGACCTCGGGTAGCTGCGGCAGCGCCTGCACACCCGAGTCGAGGACCGCCACTGTCACGCCCTCACCCGGTTCGCGGCCCGACGCCTCGCGCACGAGCTCGTGGGCACGGCGGATCTGGAGCTCCTCGAGCGGCTCACTCACGTCGGTAGCCGCTGGGCCCGTGGTGTCGATCGCGTTGATGCTGGTGCAGTCGGCTCCGTCGACGGCTTGCGCGGCCGGACCCACGAGCACCACCCCAGCACTCCCGAGCCCCAGCGCGAGCACCTGCCGAGCCATCCGCGCTGTCGACCTCACCCGCACGGACGCGCCTGCTCACGGGAGGTCGGGGGGCAACGTGCGGCATCGATGCTGAGCGGAACGCCATCGCCGAAAAGGCTCACCCAGCTGGCCGGCACCACGACGGGAGGAACGGCGCCGAAGCCCAGGTTGTCCTGCTCGTCCTGCCCGGCCACCGGATAGCGGAAGCCCCGGTCATCGATGAGCGTGAGTCCGGTGGCACCGGTAGCGTCCCAGTCACCCGAGAGCACGAAGGCACCGCGCCCCGAGTCGACGGTCGTCTCCTTGCCCCCAGAGGGGATACCGGCGGCCGACGCCGTCGAGCCGATCGCGGGAGTACCGAGCAGCACCCGGGGCTCGGCGCCGGTGGCAGTGATCAGCTGCCCGCACAACTCGCTCGGCGGCCTGTCGGTGGTGACCTCGGTGGGCCACTTGGCGTTGGGGAGGTCGCTGGCGTCGGGTGTGTTGAGGGCTGGCGCTACCTCGGCCGGTCTCGACCTCGGGGTGCGGCCCCGAGGGAACGACTGGTTCAGGTAGACGGCGGCCGAGAACTCGTCGAGGCGCAGCGCTCCGCTCCGGGTGAGCACGTAGCGCTGGTCGTCGACCTCGAGCACGTCACCGATCCGGGCGCGGCCGGGCACTGCCGGGTCGGAACGGAAAGGCGACGGCTTGCCTAGGTCGGCCTCGGAGATGCCGAAGGTCGAGAGCGTCAGGGCGCCCCCACTGGGAAACATCGTCAGCCAGTCATCGGGCACCCGGATGGCGTTCTGGTCGCTGTTGGCGGCCACGTTCTGCAAAATCCGGTCGGCACTCGCGCCGCGCGGAACCGGGTAGGCGTAGGCGCGCGACAGACGGCTGTCAGACCCGGTAGTCGACTCGGCGATGAGGAAGAGACGACCGTCGTCGGTGGTGACCACGAAGCTCACGTCGGGGGTAAGCGTCACTTGCGGTTGAACAGCCACGTCGACTTTGAGTCCCACCGGCTCGCCGTTGACCACTCCGGTGCAGCCGGTCCAGCCCGTCGGCACCAGCGACCCTGTCTCAGGCGGCGTCTCGGGCGCTTCGAGAATCCCGATGCCTTCACCGCGCTCGACGGCGGTGATCTCGTTGCGAGGGACGACGGTGGGAGACACGTCCGCCCCGAGCAGCAGCATCGCGGAGGTGATGTTGGCGACCGGACGCAGCTCAGGATCGGCGCCCTCCTCTGGGGCAAGGATCACGTAGTCGGCGCCACTCTCCTTCTCGCTGACCAGCTGTGGCTTGGTGAGATCGATGTCGACCGGCGACTTCAAGATGCCGAGAACCGCGGCGCCGGCCACGAACAGCACCGCCAGCGCAAGCCCGCCGATGATCGCGCGACCGGGGCGGCTCGGCTCGACCTCGCGTCCACCAGGGGCACCGGACACGAACGCCGTGACGAGTCGGCGTCGACTAAATGAGTAGGCCTCGACGAGGTCCTTCTTGGTGGCCATTCGCCAGGCCTAGTTGGTGATCGCGTCGAAGAGGCCCGAAGCCACCACGAGCAGAGGCAGCAGGGAGATCAGCACCACGGTCTCGAGCACATCGCCGAAGCGTCCGCGACGAACCGAGGGAGCTGAGGGGAGCAGCGTGGCCGCGAGCACAACCGCGCCGGCGACCGCCAGCACGACGGCCAACGTCGGGCGCCACTCCTCCCACGTCACCAGCACTGAGATCGCGACGGCGACCAGACCGAGGATCCCGGAGACCAGCCCCACCAGCACCTCACTCCCGGTGCGGTACTGACGGGTGCGAAGCATCACCACCAGGCACGCCACGCAGGCGAGCAGGGTGCCGGCCAGCCCGAGACTGACCGCGAGCGGCGCCACCAGCACGAGGAGCAGGCCGACTGTGGCGGAGATCGCGATCAGGATCTCGTGAGCCAGATGTGCGTCCGTCGAGACGCGCCGCAGGTCGATGTCGTCGGGGTCGGCAGTGATGTCAGCTGGCGTGTACAGCTGGTCGACCGTGGTGCCGGTGGCACCAAGGGCCAGCCACGGGAAGACGCTGCCCACGAGGACCACGAAGGTGGCGACCACGGTCAGCAGCACTTCGGCATCGACCGCTGTGGTGTGCACCAGCACACCGGCGACACCCAGGATGGTGCCGGCCACGGCGGCCGGGATCAGGAGCGTGCGCCCCGCCCCGAGCCCGATCAGGCAGACCACGCCCACTAGCGCGAGCCCTCCGCCGGCACAGGCCAACGTCAGTCCGAATGGTTCATCGTCGGGAGCCAGCATCAGACCGGCCGCCGCGGCGTACCCCCCGGCGGTCCAGGCAACCGTGACCGCGGCCTCGGTCTCGAACTGTGCTCGCG
>JBAUWM010000220.1:0-1984 GCA_049583775.1 Nocardioides sp. | reverse complement strand
CTCCACCCCAGACGGCGGCGACCACCGCAGACGGTGAGAATGAGGCGATGAGCACTCGTCACGCCGTCGTCACCGGAGCAAGCAGCGGCATCGGGGAGGCCACCGCACGGGCCCTGGCCGGGGCCGGCTTCCACGTGTTCTGCGCTGCCCGCCGCACCGACAGGGTCGAATCGCTGGCAGCCGAGATCGGTGGCGCCGCGGTTACCTGCGACGTCACCGACGCCAACTCGGTGGCGGCCCTTGCCGAGGTAGTGGGCGAGCAGCTCGACGTCCTGGTCAACAACGCCGGGGGCGCGTTCGGGTCAAGCACGGTCGCCGAAGCGGACGCCGACGAATGGCGGCGGATGTTCGACGTCAACGTCGTGGGCCTGATGCAGGTGACCCGCGCGCTGCTCCCCGCCCTGCTGCGCGCCGACGACGAGCGCGGCGTCATCTGCAACGTCGGATCGACGGCCGGCCGGATCGCCTACGAAGGCGGAGGTGGCTACACCGCCGCCAAGCACGGCACGCAGGTGGTCACCGAGACGCTCCGCCTCGAGCTCTGGGACCAACCCGTGCGTGTTTGCGAGGTGGCACCCGGCATGGTGAAGACCGACGAGTTCGCGATGGTGCGCTTCGACGGCGACGCCGACAAGGCCGCCGCCGTCTACGCCGGCGTGGCCGAGCCGCTGGTGGCTGACGATGTCGCCGACGCGATCACCTGGATGGTCACCCGCCCCCGCCACGTGAGCATCGACGAGATGGTGATCCGACCCCG
The DNA here is from genome assembly GCA_049583775.1 of Nocardioides sp. Lineage (GTDB taxonomy): Bacteria > Actinomycetota > Actinomycetes > Propionibacteriales > Nocardioidaceae > Nocardioides. Next base: position 1,227 of record JBAUWM010000220.1, on the reverse strand, counting down.
CGCCCAAGCCGCCCACCACAAGGTGTGGCGCACGACGGACTGACGAAGTCAGGACGTCGAGGCGCCACAGGTCGAGCAAGTGACCCGCCTGAGCTCGCGAAGGCAGGCAAACGTGTCGAGACATCACCGGGCCCTCGGCACCGAGTAGGGTCCGCCTCGTGCAGACCATCGGGTTGATCGGCGGACTGAGCTGGGAGTCCAGCGCGGTGTACTACCAGGCGCTGAACCAGGGCGTCGAACAACGCCTCGGCGGGCTCTCGTCGGCAAAGGTCGTGATGGCCTCGCTCGACTTCGCCGAAGCCACCGCGCTGCAGGAGCAAGAGCGTTGGGACGACGTGGCCGTCCTCGTCAGCGACGCCGCCCGTGCGGTCGAGTCGGCCGGCGCCGACTTCCTGATGCTGTGCACCACCACGTTCCACCGCATCGCCGAGCAGGTGCAGGACGCCGTCTCGATCCCGCTGCTGCACCTGGGCGACGTCGTGGCCGAGGCCTGCAAGACCCAAGGCGTGTCGCACGTCGGCTTCCTCGGCACCACGTTCGCGATGTCGCGTCAGTTCTTCACCGACCGGCTCGACGCCAACGGCCTCGACGTCCACGTGCCGGACCCGGCCGACCACGCCGAGCTGAACCGGATCATCTACGACGAGCTGGTGCACGGTCGCGTGCTCGACTCCTCGCGGCGCACGGTGGTGAAGCTCATCGACCAGCTCTGGGACGCCGGCGCCGGCGGCGTCATCCTCGGCTGCACCGAGCTCGAGCTTCTGGTGCACCAAGCCGACGCCGAGATCCCGATCTTCCCGAGCACCACGCTCCACGTCACCGCCGCGCTCGACCGGGCGCTGGCGTAGGTAGCGTTCCCCGGCTCCCCGGTGAACGCTCCACTTCTAGGCCGAAATATCGGCTGAGAAGCGGAGTGTTCCGCTGAGGAGTGGGATGGACGGTCCCAGTGTGACGGACGCCGCCGGATCACCGATGCGGGTCAGACCCGCGCTCGCCCGTAGGATCGGGTGGCCCGTTCGGGCCCCAGATCTTTGTCGTGCACTCCACTGAAAGCGATCGTCGAACCGCTATGGCTACTCTCCGCTCCGACCTGCGCAACGTCGCGATCGTCGCCCACGTCGACCACGGCAAGACCACGCTCGTCGACGCCATGCTGCGTCAGGCAGGCGCCTTCACCGCGCACCAGGCCGAGAGCGTGGCCGACCGGGTCATGGACTCCGGCGACCT